>LUCF01000038.1 GCA_001593845.1 Candidatus Bathyarchaeota archaeon B63
AGTGCGTGGGCTCCAGGGACGTGAATAGGTATCCATACTGCTCCGGGTTCTGCTGCATGCACACGATAAAGCATGCTGTTCAGTTGAAGGAGCATTACGGCGACGATGTTGAGGTCTACGTCTTCTACATGGATATACGGAGCAACTTCAAGGGATACGAGGAGTTCTACGCGAGGGCTAGGGAGATGGGCGTGAACTTCATCAGGGGAAGGGTCAGCAGGATCTTCGAGACCCCAGAGAAGAACCTCATAATAAGAGCCGAGGACACGATGCTCGGCGAGCCGATAGAGCTTGAGGCTGAGATGGTGGTTCTGGCTACGGCCGCCGCCCCGGCGAAGGGAGCCGAGGAGATCTCGAGGATACTGAACATAACGCGTGGGACGGATGGCTTCTTCATGGAGAGCCATCCCAAGCTTAAGCCGCTTGACACGCCGGTCGACGGCATCTTCCTGGCAGGTGCATGTCAAGGCCCGAAGGACATCCCGTACAGCGTCTCGCAGGGATGCGGGGCGGCTGCTAGGGCTGCGACTATCCTCTCAAAGCCGACGGTCAAGATCGAGCCGATAATAGCGGTTGTCGACCCTGAGAGATGCCGCAATACAAGGGTGAAGTGCGGGATATGCGCCAAGAAGTGCCCATACGGCGCCATAGTTGCGGAGGAGGGGAAGGCCGCTGAGGTCAGGGCCGCGATGTGTCATGGATGTGGGACATGCGTGGCGGAGTGCCCCTCAGACGCGATCACGCAGATGCACTTCACAGATGCGCAGATATTCGCCCAGATCCACGCTGCATTGGAGAAGGATGCGGAGAAGAAGATCCTGGGCTTCTGCTGTAACTGGTGCTCGTATGCCGGTGCCGATCTGGCTGGGACGAGCCGCTTCGAGTATCCGCCCAACCTAAGGATCATCAGGGTAATGTGCTCTGGACGTGTAGACCGTGACTTCGTCCTTGAGGCCTTCAGGAGAGGCGCTGGGATGGTCCTGATAGGGGCCTGTCACCTCCCCTACGACTGCCACTACATCGACGGGAACTGGAAGATGACTGAGAGGATGAAGACGCTTGCGAGGATGCTGGAGAAGTTCGGATTGACACCGGATAGGTTCAGGGTCGAGTATATATCCGCTGCTGAGGGGGTGAAGTTCGCCAACGTCATCAGGGAGATGACGGAGAAGATGGAGGAGATGGGCGTGGAGAGGATCAGGGCGGAGAATGCGAAGATCAAGCCCTTCATCGACCGGATGCTCGCGAGGAAGGGCATGTGAGGCTCTCCCATACCTACAGTAACGCCTTTACTCTCGGTCCCTTCCTGCCTTTTCTTCAGCTCTCTTCCTCAATTCATGTATAGAGGCCTCAATGTCTATTTCGATGACCTTTCCAGAACTGAAATGAGCAGGAATGATGCGGCGAAAGGCATGATGATCGTCCACTCCGCTTTAAACGGTATTTCTTTTAGGGATATTATATCCTCCTATGTGAGTCAACTTTTACCAAAGACGTTTTGAATCCCAGCCCTACTGATCCACGTAAAATCGGGCGGGGAGATGAATTCACCCATCACGGAATTCCGATTTCCAATTTGGTGGCGTACAAGAGAAGGAAGGTTTTCAGGTGAAGTTCCTAACGGCTTTGAGATGGGAAAGATGCTCATCAACCTAAGCCGGATAGTCGAAAGGATGAGCCTCCACAACATTTCTCAGACTCTTGATAAGACCAAGATTGGTTATGCTTAAATATTCTTAATTCGTTTTCTTTATTTAAACTCAAAAATGGAGCGTCAAATCTTGTTTGGGTATGCGGGGAGAATTCTCAGGATAGACCTCTCAACTGGTAAGACAAAGATATCTCCCCTAAGCGAGGAATACGCAAAGAAATACATCGGCGGCATAGGGCTCGGCATGCGTCTTCTTCTGGATAACTCGAAGCCCGGGGTCGACCCCTTCAGCCCTGAGAACCCATTGATATTAACAACAGGCCCGTTCAGCGGAACAATGGCTCCCACAGGGGGGAACGGCCACGCTTTCGTCTCAAAGTCCCCCCTCACATGCGGGCTTGGCGAGGCTAAGTCTCACGGCTTCTTCGGCGCTGAGCTTAAAAGGGCTGGCTATGACGCTGTGATCTTCGAGAATAGGGCTGAGAAGCCTGTTTATGTCTGGATCGACGACGACATCGTCCAGATCATAGATGCGAAGCATCTCTGGGGCAAGTCGCCTGTGGAGACTGAGGATGCGATAAGGGAGGAGCTGGGAGACTACTATATCCGCGTTGCATCCATCGGTTTGGCGGGGGAGAAACTGACGCGTGTAGCCGCCATAATGAACGATGCGACTAGGGCTGCGGGAAGAACGGGTATGGGCGCGGTTATGGGCTCAAAGAACCTGAAGGCGATAGCTGTTCGGGGGACAAAGGACGTCTCAGTGGCGGATCCCGATGGGTTCATGGAGTTCGTTAAGATGATGCATGAGAGGATGAAGGGGCCAGCGACGGTTAAGTACAGAACATTGGGGACGCCGCTTAACGTCCTGGTTCACAACTCGCTCGGCGCCCTCCCCACGAGGAACTTCACGAACGCCGTCTTCGAGGGCGCGGAGAAGGTAAGCGGGGAATACCTGAATGAGCACTTCGTAGTCAAACTGAACGGCTGCTCCTCATGCGCCATGCGCTGCGAGCACATAGCCGTTGTCCCCGAAGGCCCCTATAAGGGCACGACGACGAGGGTTGAGTATGAACCCCTCTGGGCATTCGGTCCCCACTGCGGGGTCGACAGGATGGATGCCATAATAAAGGCGATGGACCTCTGCAACTATTATGGTCTGGACAGCTTATCGACCGGGAACATCGTCGGCTTCGCGATGGACTGCTACGAGCATGGCATCCTAACGAAGAAGGACACTGACGGCTTGGAGCTCGAGTTCGGCAATGCTGAGGCCATGATCGAGCTCGTACACAAGATCGGGAAGCGGGAGGGGATCGGTGACATACTGGCTGAGGGGGTCAAGAGGGCGGCTGAGAAGATAGGGAAGGGAGCTGAGAAGTACGCGAACCACATAAAGGGCTTGGAGATGACAGGCTACGATATTAGGGGCCTAAAGACGGCGGCGTTGGGCTACGCTGTCTCATTCCGGGGGGCGGATCACAACCGCCATGGAGCTTACGGGCTTGACCTGAAGGGGACGGTGGACCGTTTCAAGGTTGAGAAGGGCAGGGCTAAACTCGTCATCGACTTGGAGAACCTATACACGATCATAGACTCACTGATCATCTGCAAATTCTCGAGGGGCACATACTATGAGGGCTTCAAAGACCTCGCGAGATACTACACGCTGGTCACGGGGATAGAGATGACGCCTGAGGAGCTCGAGCTCACGGGTGAAAGAATAAACAACCTCGGAAGGCTCTTCAACATCAGGGAGGGCTTCACCAGGAAGGATGACCATCTCCCACCCAAAATAATGAGCACACCCATCCCGGACGATACGGTCTCGAAGGGAAGCTACATCACGCAGGAGGAGCTAGACCTCATGCTTGATGATTACTACGCAACTAGGGGATGGACAAGAGATGGGGTTCCCACACTTGAGAAGCTGAAGGAACTCGGACTCGAAGACCTAGCCCACATTGTTGAGGGCAAGATCAAAACGAAGAAGAGAGCCAAATAGGAGGGAACGAGCTTGTCATCCATTCACGCCAGAAAATTCGTCTCAGCCGACCCAGACAAATGCGTAGGCTGCTGCGTATGCGAGTATGCCTGCTCATACGAGAAGGAGAAGACCTTTAACCCCGTTAAGTCGAGGATACGCGTGGTGAGGCTGGATTCGCTCATAGACATGTCGATAACCTGCAGGCTCTGCGAGAACCCCCCCTGCGTCCTAGCGTGCCCCAGGGATGCGCTGTCACAGTCTGAGGAGACGGGAATAATCATAGTCGACGAGGACAAATGCAACGGCTGCGGATGGTGCATCGAAGCATGCGACTACGGCGCAATAATGCTTCATCCGGAGAAGAAGGTGGTCTTCGTATGCGACCTCTGCGACGGAAGCCCCAAGTGCGTCGAGTGGTGCCCGGAGGAAGCCTTAGACTTCGTCACCGCCGATGTCCTAGCCCAGAAGGCCCGCATCTCAGCCGTTAAGAAGCTCTTCCAAGAAGCCCTCAGATCAGAGACGTCTTAGAGCCGCCAACCACCCTTTTTTATTCAGTCATTATTTAGAATGCTGCATCTTCTCGTCTGGCCTTTAACCCTTATAAGGTCTCGATTCTTATTATGCGTCTCTTCTCAAGCCGTCTGAGAGCATCAAAGAACTCGCTCTTCTGCTTCCCTTTGAGTTTAAAGTGCTGGACCATATCCCTTATCCTGGACCATCTTCTCCCGTCCCTTCGAAGATGGCTCTGGAGATAGCCGACCACGAGACGCTCAATCTTCCCGCATTTCCACGTTGTGTTCCGGAGGAGAACCGCGACGGCCTTAAACATCCTCTGAGTCTCAGCTTTCGGTCTTCTTGCCATCTGATCTCCTCGCCATTATTTATAGATATATTAATTCTTTATTAGATGGGTATTTATGCGTATCCCCAGTCGCACTGTTCTTTATCGGCGGAAAACGCCGCAATTTGGATACGATATCTATCATAAGTGGGGAATTCAGGGGATCTCGATGAAAGATGATCATCCGCCGCTTCAAACCGCCATAGAGGAATCCATAACTCTTTGTGCTTGTTAGGGGATAAGAGTTAAGCAGACGGATATGGTTTCTTAGAATTTCGAGTAGCCTTGACTGGAAATTATATTCGTTTTTGGGAATCCCCTACCGACTATCATCGTCGATGTGTATGTTATGCTGGGAATCGTGCGGATCTCCTCCGTGGCGGAGTCGAGCTCCTCGAGGTCGTCGGCGTATATCTCCACGATCAGATCGTATTCCCCGTAGACTATGCAGACCTCTGAGACGAATGGATATTCTGCGATCTTCTTACAGGTCTCCCTCTCACTTCCAGAGCTAACCTTACAGAAGACATATGCCTTTATGCCAGGCAAGATGGGCTCCTCCGAGATCGGGATGATGAGACGATTAAGCTTTCTTTATTATACCATATTCTCAATTCCCGCATGTTTTATAAATCTTCACGTCACGCTGAGCCGCTGCATGTCGCCACATAGAAGGCCGTTTCCTATATGTTAGGGGATCCCCACGGCCCGTTCTTTAATCTTCCCCGCGCTTCGGCATGGCCTCTATTACGATCATCGTGAGCGTTGAACGGACCTTCTCAAGCCTCCTTATCCGCCAGGTCACAATGTCCTTGAGCTTATCCATCGAGTCCGCCGTCACCTTCGCTATGACATCGTATACGCCATAGACGCTGTAGGCCTCCTCGACGCCCTCGATCTTTCTCAGTTCCTTTAAGACCTCTTGCTCGGAGCCGATCTCCGCGTTTATCAGAACAAAAGCGATTGGCAAGTATGAACCCTCATCCGTCAGGATTTACTACTCATTATTTTTAAGGCGTTACGCTTTTAAGCATTTCCGCGGCTTAAGGATGTGGGCTTCGGAGTCTTCTCGTGGGGGAATAGCCTTATCAATCCTTATGGATTATCATCGGAGAGGAGAGAGATATTTTTGAGCCTGCCAAGGAAGCTTAAGATCCAGATACGCAAGGTTGAGGAGCGGCAAAGGGACCTCTGGGTTGACATGAGCCTCAGGCAGCTGAGGAAAGGCATGGTACGCTATTATAGGGTGAAAGACGGCTTGACCGGGGAATGGCTCTTTAAGGTCTGTAGGGACGATGAGATGCGGAGGGTGATCGTGAAGGCGCTTAAATGCCCGCCTGGAGGAGAATTTGTGCAGCTGGAGGGGAGGACGATGCTCTTTCAGAGGGCGCTCCTGGATGGATACTACTACGACGTCATCTCGCTCTCTTACATGGATGAAAGTAACCGCCTGAGAAGAAACGTCCTCGACAGCGTGGATGAGGTGCCGGAGACGATCAGGGAGAACTTCAAAGTGATGGATTACGAAGAGGCTACTGGGAAGAAGATCGTTGGGAAGAGGCTCGTCGTCCTCTGCGAGGAGGAGAATGAGAAGGATATGATAGTGCTTTTTCTTATCCAGCGAGCCTGGCCAGTCTCGAAGGTCCCCCCAGAAACCGGGATGAAGGCGCAGGATCTCCTCCGACTCATTAAGGAGCTGGAGAGAGCTGGGATAGAAGATGTCTACCAGGCCGCAGAGCAGAGGTTTAACCTGAATAGGGAGGAGACGGATCTGCTGCTTGATCTCTTGGAGAAGGATGGGATGATCCGTCGGTCAGAGGATTACGTCAAGACGAAAGGCTGATCCTTCAATACTGGATCCGTGAGAATCTTGGAATTGCGAATTTTTAAATTCTCCGAAGTGAATCTTCATACAAACCGGTGGATCAAGATTGGATGATGATATTATAACCACCAGGGAGATGCGTGCTCTGGAGATAAACGCTGAGTACTACGGGGTCTCGAGGCTTCAGCTCATGGAGAACGCTGGGAGAGACGTGGCCGTTGAGATATCAGCTCGTTTCCACCCGAAGGAGACGAAGGTCGCGATATTCTGCGGGTTGGGGGGGAATGGCGGAGACGGATTCGTAGTAGCCCGACATCTCGCCTGCCTAGGATTCGAGGTTCATGTCATCCTCGCTGGTAGGGCCTCGCAGATAGTGAATGAGGAAGCCAGAAGGAACTGGGAGGCCCTGAGGAACCTCGGAGGCTCTATAAGCATCTATGAAGTCCATGACTCCTCCATGATCCCGGAGGTAGAGGCAGATCTGATAGTCGACGCCCTGCTTGGGACTGGGCTGAGCGGACCGCCGCGTCCACCAATATCCCAGATGATAGGCATGATTAATAGGGCGGATGCCTTCCGGGTCGCCGTCGATGTCCCAAGCGGCATAGATTCAGACTCAGGGGAGATCCTCGGTGAGGCGGTTAAAGCAGACCTCACAGTGACCTTCCATAAGGCGAAGCCTGGGCTTCTGAAAGCGAAGGATCATGTGGGCGAGCTCGTCGTCAAGCATATAGGCCTGCCTTCTCAGATTGAGAGGCTGGCCGGTCCAGGCGACGTCGTCACGGTCGTCAAACCGAGGCCCCCAGAGGCTCATAAGGGCGATTTTGGGAGGCTCCTGATAGTTGGGGGAAGCGAGGCCTTCTCTGGCGCCCCGGCCTTGGCGGCCTTGGCGGCGCTGAGGGCGGGGGTGGACCTCGCCTATGTAGCTGCTCCGAGGGATACTGCCTACGCCATCTCATCCATGTCACCTGACATGATAACCTTGAAGCTCGAGGGAAGCCACCTGAATAGGGAGAACCTGCCGGTGGTGAGGAGGTTCCTCGAGAAGGCCTCGGCGGTCGTGATCGGTCCGGGTTTGGGGCTGCATAGAGAGACGATAGAAGCAGTGGATGAACTCATCAAAGACGTGGAGCGTAGGAAGATGCCTTTGCTGTTGGACGCTGATGGGCTGAAGGCCTTCTCAGGATCGAAGCGGAGGCTAGAAACCCCCGCTGTCCTTACCCCCCACGCAGGGGAATACAGAAT
>LUCF01000039.1 GCA_001593845.1 Candidatus Bathyarchaeota archaeon B63
AATTCTATGCTACGACGGCGAGATAAAGAGGATACCAGCAGTCTCTGCGGAGAAGATAGTTGACTTGACCGGGGCAGGAGACACTTACGTGGCCGGCTTTATTCTTGAGTATCTGAGGACTGGAAAGCCGGGATGGTCAGCCCTCTTCGCCTCCGGAGTAGCCTCATTCACAATAGAAGGATTGGGAACCTCAACTATCCCCACAAGAGAAGATGTTCTAACACGACTAAAGAGCATTAAAGACTATTAATATGCCCATTTTATAAAGTAAAAATTCCGCGCAAGGAGAATATCCGATTTTTGGCTACGCGTCTTCAACCCAGCCATACCCAGAAACCCCAAGATCTTGAGGAAAGAGTAAAAAGCCACCGGCATGATATAGGATGACTTGTAGGGCAGCCGAGGCGATCATCTTGGAGATAAGGACGCCCATAATAATCGTGAACTATAAGACCTACGCTGAGGGGACGGGGAGGAGGGCCCTCGAGCTCTCCAAGGCAGCCGAAGCCGTAAGCAGAGAGACCGGGGTATGCTTCGCCGTGGCCCCGCAGTTCGTCGATATACCCATCATCGTGAGGGCCGTTGACTTGCCAGTCTTCGCCCAGCACATAGACCCAATCAAGCCTGGAAGCCACACTGGCCACATCCTCCCAGAGGCTGTGAAGGAGGCCGGGGCAGCCGGGACGCTGATCAACCACTCCGAACGCAGATTGAGGCTAGCGGACATCGATGCGGCCACAACCCGAGCCCGTGAGGTCGGCCTAGCCACCGTCATATGCACAAATAACGCCCAGGTCAGCGCGGCAGCTGCGGCCCTGAACCCCACGATGATAGCCGTGGAGCCCCCTGAGCTCATCGGCACCGGGATACCGGTCTCAAAGGCGAAGCCTGAGGTCGTAACCGGCACTGTCGAGTTGGTGAGGAGGGTCAACCGGGAGGTCACGATCCTCTGCGGGGCCGGAATAACGAGTGGGGACGATGTAGCCGCGGCCCTGAAGCTCGGAACTGAGGGGGTTCTTGTCGCGAGTGGGATAGTGAAGGCGAAGGACCCATACATGGTGATGAGGAACTTCGCAGAGGCGGCGAGGCGGCATGAAGGTAACCCTTGACTGTGCACCCTGCCTCCTCCAAAGGGGATACAGGGAGATACTCGAGGCGACGGAGGACCCGGAGATCAGGTTTGAAGCCGTCCAGCGGCTGCTCCGCATGCTCAGCGAGAGCTTCAGCCCAGTAGCCGTGCCAGCGGCGATCGGAACCCTCAGGGAGAGGCTCATTAAGGAGGTGACGGGGAACCCTGACCCATACGCCGAGAAGAAGAGGATCTCCAACATTGAGGCCTTGAAGATCCTGCCGTACGCTGAGGAGATTATCTCCTCAAAGGGGGATGCGGAGTCACGTTTCCGAGCGGCATGCCTCATCGCGATGGTTGGAAACATCATAGAGTTCGATATCCCAGACCACAAGTTCACATTCGAGGAGATCGGGGAACTCATAGAGAGGGCTGAGATGGACCTGGCGATAGATGACATCCAAGAGGCCTTCGAGGCCGCGCGGAGATCAGAGAGGATAATGCTTCTGACTGATAATGCCGGCGAGATAGCCTTCGATACGCTCCTAGTGAAGGAGCTGAAGGAAGCCTCGGGGAATGCTGAGGTGATAGTCGCCGTCAAGGGAGGCCCCGTGATCAACGATGCAACAATGGAGGATGCGTTGACCGTTGGGATGGACAAGGCCGCTGACAGGATAGTGACGACGGGGTCGGACATGGTAGGCCTCATCATCCATGAATGCAGCGACGAGTTCCTCAGGATATATGAGTCCTCGGACTTCATAGTCGCGAAGGGCATGGCTCACGCCGAGACCCTGACGGAGCTCGAGCTGAGCAAGCCTCACCTCCTCCTTCTAAGAACGAAATGCCCCACCGTGGCCAGATACTTCGGGACGCCTAAGGACAAGAACATAGCGAAGATCATCTAAAGGATTTTGAGCCGCGAGAGCTAAGGATTAGACGGAAGGCCAAGAGATGCTGACGAGGATCAAACGGAGAATCCAATCCGCATTGAGCGCGGAGGCGAGGATAGCCCATAGGATGGGGTTAACCCCGAACCACCTCAGCATCGCAGGGGTCGCCCTCGGCCTCCTCTCCGGCGTAACCTACTGGCTCGCGGGGATGAGCATAGCCGCCTCAGACCCGATCATGGGCAAGGGATACCTCATCGCGGCCGTCCTCCTACTCATAGCATCCGGTTTCCTAGACGCCCTCGACGGGGCCCTCGCTAGGCTCTACGGGGAGACGACGAGTAGGGGAGGGTTCCTCGACTCCCTGCTTGACAGATACGTCGACTCAGCCGTATACTCGGGCATCATGCTGGGCGGGCTATGCGACCTCCCATGGGGACTTCTAGCACTTATAGGGTCCCTGCTGACCAGCTATGCCAGGGCGAGGTCCGAGGCCGAAGACATCCGCATGGAGTCAGTCGGCCTCTTCGAGAGGGCTGAGAGGATACTGCTGATCTCCGCCTTCAGCCTCCTCAACATCATCTGGGCGAATGCCCTCCGCTGGGGAGTCATCATCCTCGCATTCGCCACCAACTTCACAGTCTTACAAAGAGCCGCGTTCTTCTTCAAGAAGACCTCCAGTGATCAGGCGGAATAAAAAAGGCTACGGGACCTCGGCCTTCCGGGGTTCTCACCTTCTCCCCCTGCTCTTCCGGGTCTCCTTAGACCTCACCTTTACGATGCCTATGTGAACGGCGCATGAGACACAATAATACTTCGTATCGACACGGCCCGGCAGGTACGCGCCCTTCTGGCGGAGCTCCCTAGCGAGGGTCGGATCTACGAGGGAGATCCTCCGAGTGGACTTCTTCGCCTTATCCCTCGGGACCATCTCCCCACACATGCTGCACTGGACATACCCGCTTCTGCCCTTCTGCCCCTTCGATCTTCCTCTACTCTTCCGTTTAATCGGCATCCTCTTCACGCTTATGAGCCCTAAACCCTAAATTAGCCAAATAGAAAAGGAGGGACTTCACACTTATATCTTTCTAAAAACGAATGTTCGGCCGCGGGGGCTCAGCCAGCAGAGACTTAAATCCTCCGGCTTAAAGAGATCTATGGGGATGCCTCTAAGGCGCCGATATAGCCGACCGCACAGAGAAATCAGAATCTGAAAATTAAAATAGGCCGAATGCCGGGCATAAATTTAAGAGGATGATCGCCGGAAGATTATCATCCCAGGGGTACTAGGCGGGATCAACTGTTGGGGAAGGTCTCGAAGGGCACGCTCTGCAGCGTGGATGGATGCGGGAGGGAAGCCGTACGGTCGCTCTCAGCTGCCAGCGTGGAGAAGGCCGGCTTAAAGATTAAGGGAGCACGTAGGGCATACCTATGCAGGCAGCATTATAAGGAATATAAGAAGGCAACGAAGAAGGAGAAGACCCTTGAGAGGTGGCGATACAAGGGTCAGCTCCTCTGACCGCATATTAAGGTCTGAGAATCTCCAGGCGGATTCCCGGTTTATCCAGATCATCACGCTCCTCCGGCAGCACAGAAACAATGAGAATCGCAGCTAAAGCCCTAGACTTCCTCATAACCCACCAATAAAAATCAAACAAAGCAACTTATTTTTTGTTATTTATTCCCCTGTAGGAGCCGCCAAAAATTTTCAGATGGACTCATCCCAAAAAGATCATCTGGAGGTGAAGGCCGTCTCGGGATCCAAATACTCTTCGGATTTTCCTGGTGGTGAAAAAGATAAGTTAAACGAAAAACCCGGTCTCAGCACCCTTCCACTCTCTCCGCCAGTTACAGCTTAGGTGGCTATGCCCTCACCAGCGAAGAGATGCTTGATGCTGAGTTCTGACCCTGACCCCGCATCGAGGGCAGTATACCGCGTCTGAGGGAAGCCTCTGACCACACTTGTAGCAGAACCTCGGATGATAACCAGCCGCCGGGAAGCCCGGCCTGTACGGCCTATAAGCCGCGGCGAGTCCCTCCTCAGCCCTCAGCGAGTAGTACAGGTGGGTCAGCGCTATCGGCTGCAGGGGCTTAACAAGGGAGATGGCTGTATTTATGATGAAGAGCCTGATATAGCCGGTTACCATAAGGTCGCTTGATATCATCTCCGCTATGGCTGCCCCGAGAACCACCAGGACAGCAATGAAGAGAAGTATCGAGAAGGCCTGCCACGGCCGCCTCATCGCCATCTCCTTGCTTCTTCGGAGGCTCCCGTAGACGCCCCTCCCCTCTATCATTATTAGTTGCGTCGCCAGACTGAAGAGGACGGCGATTATTATCCCGGGGATTATGAATAGGAAAAGCCCAAGGACCACTAGGAGATCCCTTATAAGCGCGGCTGATAGGAGATAGATGGCCTTAGAAGCCGCGGCATCAAGGCTGGACCGCAGGCCTGCAGGCTTCCCCTCTATGATGTCTGAGGCGTACTTCACGATTAAGCCTGAGGGGATGGCCTCGATTACCAAGCTGATCACGCTGAAGATCATGACTATCGGAGTCGTGAACGTCAAGTAATCGATCAGTCTGATAAGGAAGTCCTCAGTGAATCCAGGCTCCATCACGAATGGGGGAATCATATCGAGGGCAAGCTTCCACAAAACCGTATTTATCAATCCCACGGTCAGGAACGGGAAGAAAAGAAGATTGAAGCCCCTGGAGTATAGGCTGAGGGACCCGGCGATTATGCCCCAAGTAGACCCAGCATGGCCGTGGTTATGATAATCCATCATTCAGTCATCCTAGGAAAGATTTTCTCCATACACTTATTAAAAGGCTGAGGAATCCCCAGTCCAGTAAGAATCTTGGGTTGCATCCGGCTCTTCATCGCCGTTACGTTCCCGCAGTGCTTCCATCCCATCTGGGGAAGCATGACGCTTCTGGATGACCCTGTATAAACTCGCGCTTCCTTATATAGGGACTATAAAGAAACCTTTTTCGGGTGAAAGCCATGCAGAAAACAAGGGCAGAAACAGATGGGGACGGTCTGGAGGATGTAAAAGGGAAGTCCTGCCCTAAAAAAGTTTTATAGGCATAATAATCGTACACCCTAATGTGGACGGTCTGGTTCTCAAATAATAAGAGCTGAAGGGATCATGGGCGTTAATTTGGGGGACCTGGTTCCCAAGACGAAGGTCGACCTGAAGACCCTGAGTGGAAAGATAATCGCGATCGATGCCTATAATGCGCTTTATCAGTTTCTCGCCATAATAAGGCAGCCGGACGGGACCCCACTGAAGGACCGCAGCGGGAGGGTGACGAGCCACCTAAGCGGCCTTTTCTACAGAACATGCAATCTGTTGGAGATGGGGATCAAGCCCATCTACGTCTTCGACGGTGTTCCCCCGGAGATGAAGGAAGCGGAGATCATGAGGAGATCAAAGATCAAGGAGGCGGCGGATGCCAAGTATGCGAAGGCCCTAAGAGAGGGAAAGATCGAGGAGGCCCGCATGTACGCTCAGATGACATCCAGATTGAAGGACTACATGGCGGAGGACTCCAAGAAGCTCCTGAGCAGAATGGGGGTTCCCTGGATTCAAGCCCCATCAGAGGGGGAGGCCCAAGCGGCCCATCTGACCAAGAGGGGAGACGCGGATTACTGCGCCAGCCAAGACTTCGACAGCCTGCTCTTCGGGGCTCCCCGCCTCCTCAGGAACCTGACGATCTCGGGCAGGAGGAAGCTCCCACGCAAGAGGGTCTATGTCGAGATCACCCCGGAGATAGTCGAGATGTCCAGGGTTCTCGAGGAGCTCGGGGTCACCCATGATCAGCTGATCGACATAGGCATCCTAGTCGGGACGGACTTCAATCCTGATGGAATAAAAGGCATAGGACCGAAGACCGCGCTTAAGCTCGTAAAGAAGTACGGGACCCTCGAGAGGGTCTTAGAGAACATCAAGGGGGCGGAGTTCCCCGTGGACCCCAAGGAGATCAAGGAGTTCTTCCTGCGGCCAGAAGTGACGGATGATTACACGCTGGCCTGGAGAGACCCCGATGTGGACGGCATAATCGACTTTCTCTGCGGCGAGAAGGACTTCTCCGAAAAACGCGTCCACAGGGCCCTCGAGAGGGCGATCGGGGGGATGAAGAAGGCCAAGGCAAGGACGACGCTGGACTCATGGTTCGGCTGAGCCTCCTCACCGGATCCCCTAAGAAGACTTATAATACCGCGTAAATTATTAGTGTGATCTGTCAAGTACCAGCCGGATCAGCGTCTGAACTGGGGGAAACAGAAGGCATGGTTGAGCTCCCGGAGAATGAGGCGAAGACCCTAATCGCCTTAGGGGACTCTGGAGGACGCCTAAGCGTCTCAGAGGTCGCTGAGAAGACAGGCCTAGCCCACGCCGCCGTCATGCGAGCCGCCCTCTCGCTTGAATCAAGAGGTCTACTGAGGATCTCGGAGCGCAGAATCCATAGGATCTCATTGAATGATGAGGGAATGGCATACGCCGAAGATGGGCTGCCGGAGAGGAAGCTTATAGACAAGCTGATAGAGATGGGCGGAGAGGCGCCGCTCGATGAGGTTCTGGAGGCAGCATCGCTTGATCGAGGCCTCCGGGCTATAGCTCTGGGCTGGATCAGCAGGAAGGGATGGGCGAGGATAGAGAAGGGCAACCGCACACTGAGGCTGTTGAGGAGGCCTGAGGAAGGTGCGGATGAGAGGCTCATCAGGCTGCTGAGGGATGAGGGAACCGTGGAGCTGGAGAGGCTTGACGCTGAGCTCCAGGATGCCTTCAGGATGCTGAGGGGAAGGAAGATCCTCAGGCTTCGCGAGGAGACCTTGAGGGGCCTAGAGCTAACAGAGGATGGATGGAAGACCCTCAGGGAGGGCGTACAGGTATCAAGCGGGGTCAGCCAGCTCACCCCTGAGCTCCTCGTCACCGGTAGGTGGCGCGAGGTCAAGCTAAGGAGATACAACATCAAGGCGCCGGTCGCGCCGGTCTGGCCTGGGAAGAAGCATCCATACCTCAGATTTCTCGATGATCTTAAACAGAGGCTCGTCGCCCTGGGCTTCAAGGAGATGACTGGGCCGATCGTTGAGCTGAGCTTCTTCAACTGTGACGGGCTTTATATGCCCCAGGATCACCCTGCCAGGGAGGTTCATGACATGTACTTCATAAAGGACCCGGAGTACGGCAGCCTCGATCGGTATGAGAAGTACCTGGAGAATGTCCGTGAGACCCACGAGAACGGATGGAAGACCGGGTCGAAGGGCTGGGGCTACGCATTCTCGTCCCTTGAGGCTGCGAGGCTTATGCTGAGAAGCCAGACGACGGCTGCGAGCGCCAGGATGCTGATAAATGAGGACTTGGAGATCCCGGGCAAGTACTTCGCGGTCGCGAGGTGCTTCAGGCCTGACGTGATAGATAAGACCCACCTCACTGAGTTCAATCAGGTCGAGGGCATAATCTTGGGGGAGGACCTAAGCCTTAAAGATTTCTCAGGAGATTCGCAGTTGAGGTGGCGGGGGCTGACAAGGTTAAGTACAGGCCGGACTACTTCCCATTCACCGAGCCGAGCGTCGAGCTAATCGCATACAAGGAAGGATACGGATGGATGGAGTTCGGGGGCGCCGGCATATTCCGACCTGAGGTGACGCTTCCATTAGGGGTTGATGTTCCGGTCCTCGCTTGGGGCCTTGGGGTTGACAGGCTATTCATGATGAAGGCTGGGATAGATGATATCCGCTACCTCTTCTCTCATGACCTCGACTGGATCAGACGCGCAGAAGTGGTGTAGATGCCGACTATAGAACTGGACCTTATGGACTTCGAGTTTCTCCTGGGCAGGGATCTGCCGGGAGACATCGAGGAGCTAAACGAGATCCTCGCTTACGTGAAGGGAGAGGTGAAGAGCATAGACGATGAGGAGATCCGCATCGAGCTGAAGGACAGCAACAGGGCGGATATATGGAGCACGGAGGGGCTCGCGAGGGCTCTCAGAGGCTTCCTCGGCCTCGAGAAGGGCCTAAAAGAATACGATATTGTGGGTAGCTCCGGGGTCGAGGTCGATGTTGACCCTAAGCTGGAGAAGATACGGCCATACATCGGATGCGCTGTTGTGAGAGGAGTCAAGCTAAGCGATGCGGCTATCCGCCAGATAATGCGTTTCCAGGACAAGATGGATCAGACTTACGGAAGGAATAGGCGTCGAACATCGATAGGCCTCTACGAGTTCGACCTGGTTAAGCCGCCGCTCCGCTACACAGCCGCGAAGCCGGATGAGGTGAGCTTCGTCCCCCTTGAGTTCAGCGAGAGGCTAACCCTGGAGCAGATACTTGAGAGGCACCCGAAGGGGAAGGAATACGGCAGCATCATCCGCCAATACCCATTCTGGCCGGTCTTCATCGATTCAGAGGATCAGGTCCTCTCCTTCCCGCCTATAATAAACTCCGATGATCTCGGAAGGATAAGTGAGAGGACCCGGAACGTGCTGATCGAGGTTACGGGGACATCTTATGAGACGGTGATGGACACGCTGGTAAATGTGACGGTGACGCTGGCGGATAGGGGAGGAGAGATATACTCCGCCACTATCCATTACCCATACTCGGGGATCGCTGATGATGTGACGCCGAACCTTGAAGTCGAGACGATGAGACTTGAGCTATCATACATAAGGAGGATCATCGGCCTCGAATTATCCGCTGGGGAGATCGCATCCCTCCTAGAAAGGGCCCGTTACGGCGTCGCGGAGCTCTCGGAGAACGAAATAACGATTCAGGTTCCATGCTACCGCGTGGATGTGCTTCACCCAATCGATGTAGTCGAGGATATAGCGATCGCGTATGACTATAACAGGATCCCCGATGAATGGCCCAGGCTTGCGACGGTGGGCAGGACATCTGATGAGACTGCCTTTAGGGACCTGATCCGGGAGATAATGATAGGGCTGGGATTCCAAGAGGTCCTCACATACATAATGTCCAATCCGGAGAACCTGTTCAGGAGGATGAACCTCGCCCCCAAGCGGGTAGTTGAATTGGCAAACCCCAAGATCGCCTCGATGACTTGCCTAAGAAGTTGGCTGCTCCCCAGCCTCCTTGAGCTTCTAAGCCATAACGTGCATGTCGATTATCCGCAGAGGATATTCGAGGTTGGATACTGCGTGATCCATGATGAGAAGCGGGAGAATAAGACCCGGGACCTCGAGGAACTCGCCTGCGTGAACATCCACTCAAACGCGAACTTCACTGAGGCGAAGTCCCAGATGGACGCATTATTCTCGAACTTAGGAATCGAATATGAGCTGGAGGAGGCTGAGCATGGAAGCTTCATCAGTGGAAGAGCCGGGAAAGTCACGGTTAACGGGTGTGAACTTGGAATAATAGGGGAGATAC
>LUCF01000040.1 GCA_001593845.1 Candidatus Bathyarchaeota archaeon B63
AGTCATAGTACATTTATTGCATATAAGAGTTTCCCCTATCCCATTAGGATGATCTATCATGAGCAAATCATGTGCCTCCCACTCTAATCATCAAATTTGAAGGGCATGAAAGTTTAATTCCACAAACTTTCAAAAGAAGTGAAAAAGGAGCATGATTCATTAAAGGTTATTTGGAGCCCCGGGCGGGATTCGAACCCGCGACCCACGGCTCTCCCGGGCTTCTACATACGAGGCCGTTGCTCTAGCCGCTGAGCCACCGGGGCCTACATATGCCTTTATTCATGGAAGTCTCTAAAATATCTTAACCTCAATTTGGGAATCAAGTTTTAACTGTTACTTCTTCCGATAATCTAATTGCTGTAAGGTGTTGCTGTTGAATGGTTCAGAGCCTTTGGGGGAGAGGAGGATAATCCGGATAATCCAGGAGCAGCTCGAGGTGATGGCGGGTCTGCCGCTGGGCTTCGGCGATGATGTATCAGCCATAAGCATAGATGATGGTCGACTGGCAGTCTTGAAGGCCGATATGCTCGTTGGGAAGACCGATATCCCCCCCGGCATGAGCGTTAGGCAGGCGGCCAGAAAGGCGGTGGTCATGAATGTCAGTGACTTCGCGGCTAAGGGGGTGGAGCCCCTCGTGATCCTCGCCTCGCTTGGGCTGCCGAGGGAGCTTGGGGAGGATGATGTGAGGGAGATAGGTAGGGGCCTGAATGAGGCGGCTAGGGAGTACGGCGCCTATGTGATAGGGGGCGATACGAATGAGTCCTCAGACCTGATAATCAGCTGCTCGCTGCTGGGATTCAGCGAGGAGGGGAGGCTGATAAGCCGATGCGGGGCTAAGCCAGGGGACATAGTGGCGGTCACCGGGGAGTTCGGGAGGACGGCTGCGGGTCTCAAGATCCTCATGGAGGGCCTATCCGCCCCCGAGGAGATCGAGGAGCCCCTAAGGGAGGCCGTGCTGATGCCTAAAGCTCGGCTTAGGGAGGGGGTCGCCCTATCCGGGACGGGTGTGGTCACATCATCGATAGACTCAAGCGACGGGTTGGCCTGGAGCCTACATGAACTCTCAGATGCGAGCAGGGTCGGCTTCACCATTGACAGCCTCCCAATAGCGGAGGAGGCCCTGGAGTTCGCTGGGATCCACGGCCTCGATCCATGGGAGCTCGCCCTTTATGGGGGTGAGGAGTATGAGCTCGTCGTCACCGTTAGGCCTGATGGCTGGGGGGAGGCTGAGGCAGCCGTGAGGGAGGCCGGTGGCTCCCTACTTAGGATCGGCGTCGTCACTGAGGAGGTGAGGGTGGAACTCCGCGTTGATGGGGAGACGAGGCCTATAGAGCGGAGGGGATGGGAGCATTTCAAGATGGGATGATGATCCATGCTGGAGTCATAGCGTCGGGCGTTCCCGGATTCGCTGTGAAGGATGGGATTATGAACCCTCATGGGCTGGGCTTAGAGGCTGCTGAGGAGCATCATCTGATGGTGACGACGATACCCGGGATAGAGGACATAGTCGTCGAGGAGGCATCTGAGAGGCTGGATCTGCGGGGTTCCCAGCCTAGGTTTGGCGGCGTGGGCGGACGGGTTTATCTGAGAATCCCGCCTGGAGACCTTCAGAGCCTCTTCAAGATGAGGAGCATAGAGCATATAATCAGGCTGCTTGGGGCCTTCCCTGTTAGGGGGACGGAGGCTGGCCTAGACGAGATCTACCGTGGAGTATCGGAACTAGCCATCCCGCTGGGCTCGACCTTCAGGATAACATGCGAGAGGGTGGGGACCCATGAGTATACAAGCATCGATGTCCAGAGGGCCGCTGGGCAGGCTGTAGTCGACAAGTACGGGACGAGGGTTGATCTAAGGAACCCCGAGACGATCGTCAGGGTCGATGTTCTACATGGTCTCTGCGTCGTGGGCATACAGCTCACGAGAAACTCGCTCCGCATCCGCTACCCAAGGGCCTTTCAGCATCCATCAGCCCTGAACCCGGTGATAGCATACGCGATGCTGAGGCTTTCGGGTGTTCAGGCTGGGGACAGAGTTCTCGATGCCTTCTGCGGCGGGGGGACGATAATAATTGAGGCCGTGCAGGTCTGGAGGGACATCGAGGCAGTAGGCGTAGACATAAGCCCGAAATGCGTAGATGGAGCCCGGAGAAACTCGGAGGCCGCCGGGGTCAGCTCGAAGGTTAGGTTCATCCTCGGGGACTCCACTAGGCTGGAGAGTGTTCTCCCGAGGGGCTGGACGGCTGATAGGGTGGTCTCGAACCTTCCCTTCGGGATTAGAAGCGGTAGACGTAAGAGCCTGCCGCGCATATACTCTGGGTTCCTGGCTTCCCTTCGCCCCCGCCTGAATGAGGAGGCGAGGGTCTGCCTGCTCACGGTTCATAAGGGCCTGCTCAGGTCTATAGCTGAGAGGATTGGATATGAGGTGCTGGATAGTAAGCGGATAATAAATGGGGGGCTCGTAGCCCACATAATGCTCTTCAGGCCTTCATGAAGGCAGACGTGTGATTCACTCAATCATCCTCATCGCCCATAGGATCCCGTTGAGCAGGTGCTTCCTGAACCATTCCTCGCTCCATATCTCCTGGTAGTGGCCGAAGCCTGTGTAGAAGACCCTTGCCTTCCAGTAGTTGTGGCACCAGCAGATGGCGTAGTCATTATCCTCCCTCGTTCCCTTGCTCAGATCCACGGAGCTGTTGTCCAGGCTGATGAGCACGTGGGTCCGTTCCCTGCTCCACTCCTTGAATGTGTATATCTCCTCTTTAACCTTGAATGATCTGGGCAGGTGCCTCGTGGCCGGGTGGGTTGGGTCCTCAACCTTTACTATTACCTCTTGGCTCCAGGGGTGGGACATGAAGTATCCCCCGATCATCCTTCCATACTCGGGGAACTCGTAGAAGGTGTCTGTGGCGTTGTGGATCCCTATGAAGGCCTTGCCGGATCTTATCGCCTCTATGAAGTCCCACTTCTGCTCGTCTGAGATTGGGAGCTCACCAGTAGTCGCGAAGAGGATCGCGTCGAACCTCTTCAGGTCCTCCTTATTCAGGAGGTCGCACTCGTCGGTTGCGACGACGTCGAAGAGCCCGGACTCTTCTCCTAGGGATGTTATAACCCGCCTGGCAGTCGGGAGGTAGTCATGCTTGAATCCGGCTGAGTGGGTTATCATGAGAAGCCTCTTCACCGCTTCATTCCCTCCTTGGGTAATAGATCAATTCATCTCCTTATTAAAGCATTTTTGAGGCTCAGCATCAGCTGCTCATCGGATAGCAGCATCGTGTAGGCTGAAGGGTGGGCTCCGGCATGTTATGGACCGATGTGATGCCGGGTCATATGGCCATTCGGCTTTTCCCCTGGGGAAGGTTTATGAGCGCTCCTCTGCCGCTGGGAATTCTTTTTTCCTTCGATGCCCTTTTGTTTTCGGTTTGTTCTTTTTGTTCTGTGCTTGCCTCTTTTTTATCAAGCGTCCCGATGTGTCCCTAAGTGTCTCATATTGTCTTTTTTCGTCTCTTTCTGTCTCTTTTCGTCTTTTTCCTCTGGGGAATGGGCTGTACGCTCCATGCGCCGTGCTCCTCATTATTTTTTGAGCTTGCCGCTTTATTCTCAGGGTTAGGCTGATGTTTTAGTGCGAAGAATCTCATTGGGCAGGCGGGGTCAAGAATGGGTTGACGTCTCAGAGTATGGTATTCCCGCCTTGGTGGGGAGAACGCCCGGAAGGGGTCAGTAGTTCTCGCACCAGACCTCGAAGTAAGCCCTAGGATGAGCGCAGACAGGGCACTTCTCTGGGGCTTCAGCGCTCTCGTAGACGAACCCGCAGTTCCTGCACTTCCACTTTATGACTGAGTCTTTCTTGAAGACCTTCCCCTCTTTCACGTTTGCGTGGAGCTTCCGGAATCTCCTCTCGTGGTACCACTCGACCTTTGCGACTCTCCTGAAGGTCTCAGCGATCTCCTTGAATCCCTCCTTCTCCGCGACCTCCGCGAACTCCGGGTAGATCGTTCCCCACTCAGCCTTCTCGCCTTCCGCTGCTGCCTCCAGGTTCTCGAGGGTGGTCCTTATCTCCCCGGCTGGGTAGGCTGCGGTTATCTCGAGAAGCCCGCCCCTGAGATGCTTGAAGAAGAGCTCAGCGTGCTCCTTCTCGTTACCCGCAGTCTCAAGGAAGATCGCGGCTATCTGCTCATATCCCTCCTTTCTGGCTACGCTTGCGAAGAAGGTATATCTCATCCTCGCCTGGGATTCACCCGCAAAGGCCGCGAGGAGATTCTTCTCAGTTTGGCTTCCCTTCAGATCCATAAAATAATCACCGGATAATTTCCCGGGTTGCGAAATAAAAAGGTTTGGTGCTCAGCCTCGCCTCGAGATGGGTGGGCGGTGAATGTTTTTCGTTCAGTAGATCCTACTGATGAGCTCCTCGAGGTACCTCTTCCCCCTCTTTATGTCTATGATCTGCTGTGGGCCGCTTATTTCCCTCTCTATCGTTAGGGAGCCCTTGTATTTCAGCTCCTTCAGCTTGGAGATGAGGCGTGGGAAGTCCACCCTCCCCTCGCCCAGCGGCTTCTCCTCTCCGAGCTGCCTCCCGCTTCGGGGGTACTCTCCGTCCTTCGCGTGGACGTCCCTGATGTGCTCAGCGAGTATATCAAGCGCGTCGATGGGGTTCGCCTTCCCATACATCAGGAGGTTGGCTGGATCGAAGTTCACGCCGAGGTTCTCCGCCCCCACATCCTCAAGTGTCCTCAGGAGGGTGATCGGAGTCTCCTGGCCGGTCTCGAACCAGAAGCTCTGCCCACGGTCATCGAGGAAGTCGGCGACCTCCCTGAGGACATCTATCAGCGACGTGTATACGGGATCGTTTGGGTTCTCCGGGATGAACCCTATGTGGGTCGTTAAGCTGTCTACGCCTATCCACCCGGCGAAGTCCGAGGCCATCTTGAGCTCCTCCACCCGCTTCTTCCTCTTATCAGGTGGGACAAGCCCGATTGTGAGGGGCCCCTCAGTGAAGTTCCAGACTGCCCTCCCAGAGAAGCCAGTCCAGAGCGTCGTGACCTCGACTCCGCATTCCTCAACCGCCCTCTTCAGCTCCTCAGCGACCCCCCTATTGTATAGGTTCATGTCCCAGCATGAGACTTGGCAGGTCTCGAAGCCCAAGCGTCTAACCTTCTCTATCTCCTCCCCCGGTTTTCTCCTTAGGGGAACGATCAATCCGAGTTTAGGCCTCAAAACCTATCACCCCGCCGTGTCACTCATCCCCAGCCCCTTGGGGAAGAAGGCCGAGTTCACTGAGGATCTCCTTTAGCTTTTTCCTCTTCCCCTCCGGAAGCCGTGAGACCGGGGACCTCGCTGGACCGGAGGGCCTCCCCATAAGGATCATCGCCTCCTTCACGACGGCTGGGAATGTTCCCAGGTTGAAGGCGAGCCTAAGCGGGAGGAGCTTGAATTGGAGCTCCCTAGCCCTCTCGAGGTCCCCGTGGATGAAGCTCTCGTATATGCCTACTACGATCTTTGGGGCTACGTTCGCAGTCGCGGCGACCGCTCCCTTCCCACCATACAGGAGCGTGGCGAGGATGAGGGAGTCCCTGCCCGCCAGGACCGAGAATTCATCGGGGCACTCCATTATGTACTGGGCTGTGAGTGTTAGGTCCCCGCTGCTGTCCTTTATTCCGACTATGTTCTCGATCTCAGCCAGCCTCTTAACGGTCTCCGCCCCCAGGCTTACACCTGTCCTCGCGGGGTTATTATACATCACGACTGGACAGTCAACGGCCTCGGCGACCCGCCTGTAATGCATGTAGAGCTCATCCTGGCTCGGCCTTATAAAGTACGGGGTGACGACCGTGACGGCGTCAGCCCCGACATCGGCGGCGTACCTGCTCAGCTCAACTGTCTCGGTAGTCGTAACGGCGCCCGTCCCAGCGTAGACCGGGACCCTGCCGTTCACCTCGTCGACGGATATCTCGATCACCCTCCTCCTCTCCTCATCCCTTAGGGCGTAGCTCTCCCCCTGGCTTCCGCAGACGAAGACCCCGTGAACACCGGATTCTATTAGGTAATTGATCACATCTCTGAGTCCATCCTCGTCGACCCTCTCGTTCCGGGTGAGGGGGGTCACCATCGCGGGTATTATTCCCCTTACCGTTAAGCCCATAAAATCCAGCCTCCAAACAAATGGAAGATCAAGAAGAAATCTAACTCTGCCTCTTAAAAGGTGTTTGGTCCAGCCTAATATTCAAAAAAGATAATAATGAGACAATAATGATAGACTCAAGGGATCAGCGGCCGTAGTCTAGCCTGGTCAGGACGTCGGCCTGCCACGCCGGTGACCCGGGTTCAAATCCCGGCGGCCGCACCACAGCAGAAACAGCGTTTCCCGCCCCTCTGAGAATGGATTATTTTATGCCTCTTCACAAATCCCCTGATATTGTTGTCTCATCTTCGCGTGATACCCAGAATTTTCATAAGCCTTAATTAATCAGCCTCATTTTATTCTGTAGGTGGCGGGGGATCTCCAGCTATGATCTCAGAGAATATTTTCCGGGCGTACGACATCAGGGGGGTCTACGGCAGGGACCTCACCGAGGATGTTGCTAGGCGGATAGGGAGGGCCCTCGCATCCTACATGGACGGCGAGGGAGAGACGATGCTTGTCGGTATGGATGTCAGGCACAGCAGCGGCCCGCTCGCCTCCTCCCTCATCGAGGGCATGCTCATGGGAGGCCTCGATGTTGAGGAGATAGGGACCGTGACGACGCCCCTGCTCTACTTCGCCTCCGTCCATTATGGTAGGACAGGCGGGGTCATGGTGACCGCGTCCCATAACCCCCCGGAATGGAACGGGTTCAAGATCTGGCTTAAGTCAGGCTTCATAAGCATGGGGAGGGGGATGGAGGAGCTGAGGGATCTGGTGATTAGCGGGGAGTTCAGAGCAGCATCCAGGGGGGAGCTGAGGAGGAACCCGAATGCAATCCGTGACTATGAGAAGTACGTCGCTGATAAGATAGATCTCCAGAGGGAAGTCAGGGTCGTCGTTGACCCCGGCAACGGCTCATGCTCCATCCTGACGCCGAGGGTCTTCGAGGCCTCCGGGATCAGAGTCTCCGCCATAAACTCGGAGCCTGACGGCTCATTCCCGGCTCATCCCCCGGAGCCCTCAGAGGAGACGCTGGGCGATGTGAGGCGCTTAGTGAGGAGGGGGAAGGCTGACTTCGGGGTTGGCTTCGACGGGGATGGGGACCGAGCGGTATTCGTGGATGATAAGGGAAGGATGGTGCCGAGCACCCCGATCTTCACCCTCCTGATAGAGGAGTACCTGGAGAAGAATAGGGGGGCGGCTGTTGTCTATGAGGTCAGCTGCTCAATGATGGTGGAGGAGACGATACGGAGGCAGGGTGGAAGGCCCGTGCTGAGCAGGGTTGGGCACACATACATCGTGGATAAGATGCATGAGGAGGGAGCCGTCCTCGGCGGGGAGACGAGCGGCCACTTCTACTTTGCGGAGCTGTACGGGTTCGACGATGCGATCTTCACAGCCCTGAAGGTCGCTGAGGTCCTCTCGAGAAGAGAAGAGAAGCTATCTGAGATAATTGACTCTCAGCCCATGTACCCCAGAATACCTGAGAGGAACTACGAATGCGCAGATGAGACTAAATTCATCGTTGTGGATGAGCTATCCAAAGAGTTCGAGGAGGCCGGATACGAGACGCTCACGATAGACGGCGTGAAGGTAACCGGGGATGATGGATGGTTCCTCATAAGGGCCTCCAACACGCAGCCCCTAATCAGGCTGACCGTCGAGGCCCGAGATGAAGAATCATTGAGGAGGCTGGAGAAGTTCGCTGAAGGGAAGCTCCTGGAGAAGATAAGGGAAGTAAAGGGCAGATGATGATCATGCTACCCGGAACCGGAGAAGGGCGGCCACCCCGCCCAGCGAGTCAAGCTTGACGCCTGCCTCATGCTCCACGCTGACTATGATGACCTCTCCTCGCTTCTCCTCCACCTCGCGGATCAGCTCCTCCATCGATCTCCTATCCTCATCCAAAGCCTCCCTAAGAAGAGAATCCGTCAGCAGAAGCTTATCAATCGCCCCGATCGAGCATGCCTTCTTAACCTCCTCCATACCATAGGCCACATCGCCCCTGCCCCTCCCCAGACGTCTGAGGAGCTCCTCCACCGCCTCGGCCTCCTTCGCCACCCTGACGTGCCTCAGGGCCCTGCTTAGAACCCCGGATCTCAAGGCCTCATAAATCGCGGCTCTCCCCGTGCTGTTGACGCCCTTCACGTCTATTATTCTCCTCTTAATCTCAGGCTTCCCCTCCAGGTACTTCAGGAACCCATTCTTTATGTATCCGAGGCCGAGGATCACGATGGGCATCTCCACATCCCGCGTGGCCTCCTCTATCGCCTCAGCGGCTGACTTGAATAGCCCCTGGATCACGCGTCTTCTATCCTCAGACCGAGCCTTACCGGGCAACGTGACCCGTTCCTCGACGTTTATGTCTATCCCGAATCCCCTGAGAACCCCGACGCAGTAGCCCTCATCATCGATCGATACCACCATCACCGGCGGGACCCTCCGCTCAGCAGCCCGCCTCAGCCGATCCAGATGATGCCTCATCCACCTGCGCTTTATGATCTTCAGGGGCCTATTCAGGACTATATTGAATGTGTGATGAGACCCGGCGCCCACCTCCTCAGGAGCCTCATAGATTACCCCGTGAACCCTCAATCTATTCATCTGGCGGTCCCACATGACCCTCTCAACTGTCAAGCCGAGCGAGACTGAGACCCGTTTCCCCTTCTCCGGACGGTCATAGCGGTCCCCCAGCCGGATCTCCCTGCTCGTCCTCGCATGCACCTTGTCGCCCCTCTCGATTATGTTATATAACACCCAGAGATCGTCGAGGACCTCCGGGATAACCGTGACGGCGCCGTGCTTAACATCGTCGCGCAGAATCCTCATCTAATATTCGTCCCCAAGAGGCAGTATACCCCTCCATAAATTGGATGGAAAACTGTTAAACTTATCGAAAAACTTATAGCATCCTAGTCTCTCTAGACTATTTCTCTGGGAAGCCCAACCTGTCTAAGAAGAAACCCCCTTCTCATCTCCCCGGCAGCTTGGGCTTCCCGGACCTCCTTCTCCCATGAAAGATGAACGGGGAAGCTCCCAGTCAATGCGCGGCGCCGATTCCTTTTCATGCTCGGCTTCTGCTCATGGGCTTACGCTTCAGCCTCGTCCCGCACACAATGCAGGTCTCGAATCCATAATCGGGCGGGTACCTCCTCCTGCATGCGGGGCAGTAGAGGGTCCACCTCAATTGGTATTTTATGCCGTGGGTTGTGAGGGGCTCGTAATTCAAGGCGAGCCTCTTCGCGACGTTCTGGATGGAGAAGTCATCAGTGAGTATCGTCGGGTCGTACCCCTCCTCCCTCAGTTGCACTGCGAGGGCGAGTATCCTCATATCAACATCCGATAGGGACGCATGGTCACCCATCTCCCTGGAGGCTTCCACAGCCCTCCTCAGCGCACAAGAGCCCGGCTCACGTAGCCTCAGCCTCCCATCCCTGATGGCGGCTCTCAGCCTAAGCCTCGCCATTGGGCTCTTCTTTAACTCCTCCTCTACTTCGGGGACTGAGTATACCTCATCGTTGGAGCTGGGGATGTTGAAGCCTGCTATGAAGGCCGTCGTATCTAGTATGATCGCCCTTCTTCTCCGCATCTACTTTACATCTCTCAGGAAGAGGAGCCTCGCCTTCAATCTACCGTAGAAGTCACCCTCGAACCGTATGAATGAGGATTCATACTCTGACTTCCTGAGGGTTATGAACGGCTCTTCCTCACCCATCACCCTCTG
>LUCF01000041.1 GCA_001593845.1 Candidatus Bathyarchaeota archaeon B63
GAGAATTCTGTAATAGGCTGCTCGATCTCCTCATAAGCGAGTCGAAGCGCATACAAGAAGTCATAATAGCGGAGTCCCGGAGTAAAACATCGGGAGGGGAGGGTGAAGATTGAGGGTTGCGATCATAGGCGGGGCGGGCAGGATGGGTAGATTATTCGCGAGGTACTTCCATCAACGCGGAGACGAAGTAATCATCTCGGATATCGATGAGGAGAAGGCCAGAATCTTCGCGGATAATCTCGGGATACGGATGGCCAGAAATAACATGGAAGCCGCCGAGTCCGCAGAACTAATAATGGTCTGCACGCCGATCGAGACGGCATCCACGGTCATAAATGATCTGCTTGGAGGCATCAGAGGCTCAGCTGTCCTCACGGAGATCTCTTCGGTTAAGTCCCCGGTCATGCCCGTGATGAGGAAGGCCGTCGAGAAGGGGCTCAATGTCCTCTCGGTTCATCCCCTCTTCGGCCCCGGGGTTAAGGATGTATCCGGCGAGAGGATCGCCGTTGTGCCTGTGGAGGACGAAGCATCCGAGATTGGCCTTGCGAGGCGTATATTCCCCGACATGAGGATACTCTCCGTCGATTTTGAACGGCACGATTACGTCATGGCCTTGACCCTCTCGCTTACCCACTTTATGAATATGGCCTTCGCCTCCGTCCTCGCGGATGAGGACCTCAGAGAGCTGAAGAGCCTAGGAGGTACAACCTTCAGGATGCAGATGATGCTGATCGAGGGGATGATGACTGAGGACCCTGGGCTCTTCACCTCTATCCAGATGTGTAACCCATACACGATCCGGCAACTGCAGAGGTTCCTAACGGAGGCCATTGAGCTTATAGGCCACATTCAGAGGGAGGAGAGAGGCAAGCTCGGAGAGTTCTACGATAAAGTCTTCTCAGCCTTATCCAAGCATGGGGACCTCGCCGGCTCTTATGAGGCTATGTATAAGGCCTTAAGGATCATCGAGGAGAGCTGCGGAGACAATCCTAATCCTTAAGTTTAATTAGGGTATTCGTGTTCAGGACTCCGGGCAGGTTTCTTATGGCATCGATCTTCCGGTTTAGGTCGTCGATCGTGTAGGCCTGGATGAAGGCGGCGATGTCATAGTCCCCGGAGACCTCGAAGACCCTCGAGGCGATCTTCTTCATCTTCTCCGCCACATCCCCGGTCATCGTCGGCTCAGTCTCTACCAGAACTACCCCCTCAAACTCCGTCATCGCCTCGACGGTGAATCTCCTTATCACGCCGGATTCATGAAGCTTCTTGACTCTCCTTCTCACTGCCCCCTCGGTCAACCCGACCTTCTTCGCTATATCCACATATTTCGTTCTGGCGTTATCCTTCAGAATCTTCAGGATCTCGAGATCCTTATCGTCCATATCATATCATGAGCTGCGAAGAGATATAAATTTTTGCGAAAATCGTAAAGCAGCCGCTGGCATCCTGAGCCTCATGATCCCGCCGCATCACTCCGGGTTCAGAAGAATTCTCGGAATGATCGAGGATGAAAAAGCTATAATTTCAGACTCAACCACTCATCCATCAAATATGTGGGATTTCAATCGTCACTCCTCTTGAAGGGAACTACAAGAAAAGATAAATAGACTGTGTCTTTTTTAATGTGATATACGCTGGAACGGTGTGTTTATTGCCTAAGAAAGAGTTCGTCATAAAGATTAAGGATCTAAAGACCGACATCGGCATCTTAAAGGATTTTGAACTCTCAATAGGTAAAATCATAGAAGAGTGGGAGGAAGAGGCAGGCCCAACAGAATTCCCCACCATAAAAGACCTAAGAGAATGGGACTTCAAACTTCTCCAGAGATACAGGCCGTTCTACATGCCCTTCTGCGATGTCTGCTGCCTCTGCACCTTCGGCAAGTGCGACTTGACGGGGAATAAACGTGGAGCCTGCGGACTGGACATGTCAGCTCAGCAATCAAGAATAGTCCTTCTGGCCTGTTGCATAGGCGCCGCGACGCATATCGCCCACGCTAGACACCTGCTTGAGCATCTAATAGAGAAGTACGGAAGCGATCACCCAATCGATGTAGGCGGAATAAATGTCGAGGTCGAGGCTCCCATAACACGCCTCGTCTGCGGGATAAAGCCGAGAAAACTAGGCGACCTAGAGGATGTTCTAGATTACTTAGAAAGACAGGTTACGCAACTACTCTCAGCAACGCATACAGGTCAGGAGGGAAGCAACTTAGACTTTGAGTCTAAGGTCTTCCACGCTGGCATGATAGATCAGGTGGGAATGGAAGTTGCAGACATCGCGCAGATCGCGGCTTACGGCTTTCCAAAGGCAGATCCGGATGCGCCTCTCGTGGATATAGGGTTCGGGACGGCTGATCCTACCAAGCCGGTTATCCTCGTCATCGGCCATAATGTTCCACCAGCGATCGAGATCATTGATTACTTGACTGAGAATGGCTTGTACGATCAGGTTGAGGTCACAGGTTTGTGCTGCACTGCCCATGAAATAACGAGGTACAATCCGAAGGCGAAGATAGTCGGCCCTATCTCTTGGCAGCTGAGGTTCATAAGAAGCGGAGTGCCGGATGTCATCGTCGTCGATGAGCAATGCATCCGGGCTGATTCGTTGATCGAGGCTCAGAAGGTTAAGGCTCCCCTCATAGCTACCAGCGACAAGAACTGTCTGGGATTAAAGGATAGAACCAATGATCCGGCAGATGCGATAGTAAGCGATCTTCTCTCAGGTAAAACCCCCGGAGTTCTGATACTCGACCCTGCTAAGGCGGGTGAAGTCGCTGTAAGAACGGCTATCGGAGTAGCCCATAAGAGGAAAAAATTTAAGGCCATACCGGAGACAAGCGACATAATCGAGAGCGCTAAGAGATGCAGAAGATGCGATGAGTGTAGAAGGGCATGCCCGAACGATCTGCCCATACCTGAAGCTCTGGCAGCAACCATAGAGGGCAACCTGGATGAGCTTTCCAGCCTCTACGATGAATGTGTAGGATGCGCCAGATGTGAGAGCGCCTGCCCGCTTGGTTTCCCGTTACATAGCTTCATCGTTAAGGCCGCAGAGAGGAAGCTTAAGGAGGAGAGGTACAAGGTGAGGGCTGGGAGAGGAGCCATACAAGACGTTGAGATTAGGAGGGTCGGCGGGCCGATAGTGCTCGGGGAGATCCCCGGGGTCATCGCATTCGTCGGATGTGCGAATTACCCGCATGGCGGGAAGGAAATAGCGGAGATGGCGATGGAGTTCGCGAAGAGAAGATACATCGTGCTTACTTCCGGATGCGCAGCCATGTCAGCCGCGATGTACAAGAATGAGGAGGGGAAAAGCCCATACGAGATCCACCCCGGCATCTTCGACGCCGGAGGCATAGTCAACGTAGGCTCATGCGTTGCCAATTCGCACATAGCCGGCGCCGTAATCAAGATCGCGAGCATATTCGCCAGGCGTAAGCTAAGGGGGAACTACGAGGAAATAGCCGATTACATACATAACCGAGTAGGCGCGGTCGGCGTAGCTTGGGGAGCCATGTCCCAGAAGGCAGCTTCGATCGCAAGTGGGTTCTGGCGGTTAGGGGTGCCCGTGATCGTTGGCCCTCATGGATCAAAGTATAGACGTATGCTTCTGGGCAGGAAGGATAGGAAGGAGGACTGGTACGTATATGACGCCCGGACCGGCGAAAAGGTATATGTGGGGCCGACGCCGGAGCATCTATTCTACGCTGCTGAGACGAAGGAGGAGGCGATGGTTATGATTGCGAAGCTGTGCATGAGGCCGAATGATACGACGAAGGGAAGATCGATCAAGCTGACTCATTACATCGACCTTCACAGGCGCCTTTATGGAACGATGCCTGATGATATTCATCTGTTTGTGCGTACGCTGGCTGATGTCCCTATAACGATGAGGGATGAGATCGTGAAGATCCTTGAGGAGAAGGGATGGGAACAAAACATCGTACCTGACCCCACGCTTCTTCCAAGGCTCATCAGGAGGAGGGGATGAGGATGGCCAAGTCGACTGAGCCGTGGATGACGGCTGAGATTCCCGGGCCGAAGAAGGCTCTGGTTATAACGAAGCCTAAGGTCGTCTCGGCAATTATACGTCGGGCTAAAAGGCCATTATTGATTGTTGGACACGAAGCAGTTGAGATCGAGCTCAAGGAGGGGAGGCTCATAGATTATATGATCCGCCTCGCGGAGGCCGCTGAGATCCCCGTTGTGGCCACAGCGCATATTCAAGGCGAGTTCCAGAGGCGGGGATTCAAGCCTGCTTCTTGGATGCCGGCTGTCGATATAGCGAATAGACTTGTGGATTCGGAGTGGATGGGGCTGGGCGATGAGGGGCGGCATGACCTCGCCCTCTTCGTAGGTCTGCCCTACTACATGGGCTGGCTGATACTCTCGGGGCTGAAGCACTTCTCCCCAGACCTTAAGACGGTCTCCCTGGATATGCATTATCAGCCGCATGCATCATGGTCATTCCCAAACCTATCAATCGAGGAGTATGAGAAGAATTTAAGGGTCATCCTGGAGGAATTGGAGGGAGATTGAAGTGTCCATGTTCGAGGACATACCCGTGGATGTCGGGATAATCTACGAGGGAGAGAGGATCCGGTGGCCGGATGCCTACGTCGAGCTCGGAGGACCGAGGGTGGAGCATAAATTCGAGCTTGTGAAGGTTCGGAGGCCCGAGGAGATCGAGGACGGGAAGACGATCATCATCGGCCCGGACATAAAGGATCTCGAGAAGAAGTCTTATCCCTTCGGCATATACGTCGAGATTGCGGGTAGAGAGCTGGAGGAGGAGCTCGAAGGCGTAATCGAACGGCGGATTCACGAGTACTGCAACTACATTGAGGGGATGATGCATCTCAACCAGAGATATGACATCTGGATTAGGATAAGCAAGCGGTCAGTCGAGAAGGGCCTAGACTCATTCATCTACATAGGCAAGGTCTTACAGAGGCTCTTCAAGAGCGAATTGCCGATAATCGAGAAGATACAGATAACATTCATCACGGACCCAGAGAAGGTCAAAGAGAAATTCGAAGAGGCGATGAGGACATATGAGGAACGCGACGCGAGGGCCAGAGGACTCAGAGACGAGGAAGTAGACGTCTTCTACGGCTGCACCCTATGTCAGTCCTTCGCGCCGACCCACGTATGCGTAATAACACCTCAGAGATACTCAAACTGCGGAGCCATAAGCTGGTTCGACGGCAGGGCGGCTGCGAGGGTAGATCCGAAAGGCCCAATATTCATGATCGAGAAAGGCAAATGCGTCGACCCCCTCAAGGGTGAGTTTCTCGGGGTCAACGAGTCTGTAAAGTCAAAATCCGGAGGCGAGATTACCAAGGTATGGCTATACACCGCGTTCGGGTATCCCCACACCTCATGCGGCTGCTTCGAGGCTGTGGCTTTCTACATCCCAGAGGTTGACGGCATCGGAATAGTTCATCGAGGTTTCCAAGGAACTGCTCCGAATGGGCTTTCCTTCTCTACCCTTGCGGACTCCACCGCCGGCGGAAGGCAGGTAGACGGCTTTCACGGGATCTCGATAGAGTACATGAGGTCGCCTAAGTTTCTCCAGTCGGATGGCGGGTGGAACAGGATAGTCTGGCTGCCCGAGTCCTTGAAGGAGCGGGTTAAGGGCTTTGTCCCGGACGATCTTCTGGATAAGATCCCGACGGATAAGCAGGTCACGACGATAGAGGAGCTGAAGGCCTTCCTAGAGGAGAAGGGACACCCCGTTGTAAAAAGATGGGAGGCTATGATCGAGGAAAAAGTCGAGGAGAAGGCAGAAGAGAGAGAGGCAGTGAGGCCCTTGGGGGTTCCATTGGAGGCTATGATCTCTCCTGAGGGGCTCAGATTAGCGCCTGGCGGCTTCAGAATAATCTTGAAGAACGTCAAGATACACGCGAAGAAACTCAGGATCAAAAAGGTGGAGAAGTGAGATTCTTGAAGGGAAAAAAGAATCGGAAGAGCAACCCGGCGGATGAAGGGACCAAGATCACAATTGGGCCTAAACTCCTCGAGTTTCTGAGCAAGCTAGGCGAAATAGAGCTAGAGGACGTAGAGATCGACGCTGGGGAACTTGAGATATGGATTCAGCCTGCAGCCCGTATCGCCCCCCCTCCTAAGCCGCCCGCTCCAGAAGCGGTCATGGAGAAGCCGTCTGAGATCTTAAGAGCGGAGTTCCAGCCTTATGTTCAGACATATCCTGGCAGGATCGTTGAGGTCAAGCTGGGCGCGACGAGGGCTGAAGGGGGGTCCAGAGGAAAGGTCATAACGCTCGGAGGGGAGGCAGCCCCGGCTTTTTATCTATTCGAGGAGGCACCGCCTAATCCCCCCGCGATCTCAGCTGATGTCTTCGATATGAAGATAAGCCTCCCCAGGGCTTTAAAGAGGCACGTTAAAGAGGTCATGGGGGACCCTGCTGCTTGGGCGAAGATGGCCGTCAGCAAGTTCGAAGTCGACGCAGTAACTATCCATCTCATAAGCACGGATCCGCTTATCAAGGATTCCTCTCCGAGGGAGGCCGTCAAGACCGTTGAGGAGATTCTGCAGGCCGTTGACGTCCCAATAATCGTAGGTGGATGCGGAGACCCAAAGAAGGACGCTGAGGTCTTCGAGGAGGTGGCTGAGGCATTTAAGGGGGAGAGGGTTCTCCTGAGCTCCCTCACTTTGGATATGGCTGAGGCTGGCCTACTTGGGAAGGTGGCTGAGGCGGCGGAGAGGAACGGGCATGTTGTGCTTGGGTTCACGGCGATGGAGCTGAATAACGCGAAAGAGCTGAACCGTAGACTGTATGAGTATCTGCCCCGCGACAGCATACTGATGGATCTGACCACCGCTGCTCTGGGCTATGGGCTTGAGTACTCCTTCAGCATACATGAACGGGCGAGGCTCGCGGCGATCAATGGGGATGAGGAGCTTCAGCATCCGACGTTATCAGGCTCGACGAACGCGTGGGCCGCGAGGGAGGCCTGGATGAAGATCGGGGATGAGTGGGAGCCGAGGGAGCTACGGGGCCCGCTGTGGGAGACCGTTACCGCCTTGACCCTCCTCTTAGCTGGTGTTGACATGTTTCTCATGATGCATCCCGCCGCAATACAGACTGTGAAGGAGGTCACGAGCAACCTAATGAGCCTCGGGAAGGCGAAGCCTGAGAAGATTGCGGATTGGGTCTCTGTGAGGATCTAGGAGGATGGATGGGAATGTCTGAAAAGAAGAGAGGGCTCAGGGAGCTCAGTCCACTCGATGTTTATC
>LUCF01000042.1 GCA_001593845.1 Candidatus Bathyarchaeota archaeon B63
TCCTGATGGGGTCCTTAAGCAGATCATTCATTAGGGGGGTGTGGAGGGTCCTGTACTCTACGAACAGCGCCTTCTTCAACGATGCAACCAGATGGAGGGCCGCGGCGAAGTTTATCCCGGTGCTCCAGCTGTGAGGGACAAGTGGGATGTTCCATATCTCGGCTAGGTCGCCTATTCTCCTACACTCGGAGAGCCCCCCGGCCATATGCACGTCGGGCTGAATTATGTCCACGGCTCTCCGGACGATCCATTCTTTGAATCCATACGCTGTTTGGAGCTGCTCTCCAGCCGCGATGTTCATGTCTAGGCTCTTGGAAAGTAATGCGTATCCGTCTATGTCGTCTCTGGGCAGGGGCTCCTCCCACCAGAAGATCTCGTACCGCTCAAGTTTTCTTCCGAGCTTGATGGCCTCAGATGTGGATAGGGAGCCGGGTCCGTCGACCATGAGGGTCACATCATAGCCGATCGTGTCCCTGATCTCCCTGATCATGTTTATGCTCTCTTCGACGTTTAGGCCGAATCCCCCGTATCCGAGCTTTATCGCCTTGAACTTCTCATCTATGAGCCTCTTAACAAGCCTGATCGTCTTCTCCGGCCGCCTCATATCGAAGATGTCACTCGCGTATACCTGTATCCTGCTGTGCTGTTTCCCCCCGAGGATTCTGCATACGGGCTGATTCGTCTTCTTCCCAAGGATATCCATCAGCGCGGTGTCTATTGCGCTTATCGCCGTCAATGCGAGGCCCCCCTGCTGGGTGTACATCTCGCTCTGCTGCATCTTCCACCAAAGCCTCCTAAAGTCGGCGGGGTTCTCGCCCAATAGAAGGTTCCGTAGCCCCTTCTCGATGAGCACCTTCACGGCGAGGGCGGCTTCATGATAAAGAGAGTGGGTCATCGCGTCTCCCACCCCAGCTATGCCCTCGTCAGTCTCAACCGTTACGATGGCTATTGAGCCTCTAGGCCCATGGGGAACCGGACGGCCTGATGGAAGCTCATGCCTGACAATCCTAACTTTAACATCAGTTATCCTCAAGCCGCAGACCTCAAATCAGCAATAAATAGGAATGTGCATATAAACTGATCCGGTGATCCTCATCCTGGGGGGTCATCCGGGTATCAGCACGACCTTCGTAGCCTTCCTTTCGCCTACAAGCCTAAGGGCCTCAGTAGCCTCGCTCAGCGGAAGCCTGTGAGAGACGAGGTCCCCGAACGGGAACCTTCCGTTCTGTATGAGCCTGACGGCCCTGTAGAGATGCGACGAGTCGCTCACCCAGACCCCCTGAATCTTTATGTTCTTCCTGGTGATGAGGCGGAAACAGTCTATGCTTGCTTCTCCCCCAGCCACCCCGAACCCAGGCACGACGTATGCGCCGCCCATCCTTACGTGGTGTAGACCCTCCATGAACGCTTCAACCGATCCGCTGCACTCGTAGGCCACGTCAACCCCAAGTCCGCCTGTCATCTCACGTATGATCTCGACCCTCTCCTCTAACGTCGTCTCTCTACGGTTTATCGTCTCGTCAGCCCCGAACCTCCTCGCCATCTCCAGCCGCTCCTCAGTCCCGCCTATGATGATAACCCTTGAGGCTTCATACTCTTTGGAGAAGGCTACGTGGAAGATCCCGAGGGGGCCTGGGCCCTGTATTAGGACGGTGTCGCCGATCCTGGGGGGATGAAGCTCGATGCTGTGCGCCGATGTTGCTCCTGAGCATGACGCCGGAACGATCGTCGCGTGATCCACATCCTCATCCAGCTTTATGATCTCTGTTCTCCCATCGAGGACGATGGCTTCTGAGTAGCAGCCATTCAAGTATGGGGGCTCCCTGCAGGTCTTTGATATCCCGTATGTCCATCGATGCGGACAAAGCGACGGCTCTTTAAAGACCGTGCAGAAGGGGCAGCTTCCGCATGTTACGCCCCTATTCCATATTATCGGGTCTCCGCTCTTAAGGGGATTTCCGAATATATCATCCTTCTCGCCTTTTATCTCCTCGATTATGCCCACGCCCTCGTGGCCCAAGATGATGGGCAGTGAGACCCTCTCATCCATGCCCATCCAGATGTGATGATCAGACCCGCAGACGCCTGAAGCCGTGAGTCTGACGAGGATCTCCCCCCTCCTCAGCCTCGGGCGGCTGAAACTCATCATCCTCAGGGGCTTCCTGAACTCCACGAGTACAGATGCATGAATCTTCTCCATATCGACCTCCCCACATCGATCATGCTCCGTATATGTAACCATGCGCATTTACGGATGGATGATCATCCTCGGCCTCCGCAGATTAACGGATAGGCCCCCGCCGTCCCAGCTGATCTCTATCATCCTTAACCATCTCCCATCATCCCTCTCAGGATAGTCCTCCCTGTAGTGGCTCCCCCTAGTCTCCCTCCTGGTCAATGCGGCCTTAGTGATTGCCATCCCCAACTCAACCATGTTCCTGAGCTCCAAGGCGCCAACAAGCCCTTCCTCATCAACGAATATCCGCGAGGCGACTATCCCATGAAGGCCTGAAAGCTCCTTGAGGGTTCGATTCAGACCTCTTTCATTCCTGACCACGGAGACGTTCCGCCACATCAGCTGCTTCACCCTCCCCATGAGCGGCTCGACGTTGTAGTCCCCCCTCATCCTGGATACGGAATCGATAAGACCCACGATCCTCCCAGCGTCCCTAGGGCTGATCGCCCTCACGGCCCTCTTGGCCCTCAGAGCTGCTTGCCTCCCAGCCCTAGCTCCGAAGACTTGGCAGTCCGCGAGTGAGTTGCCTCCGGGACGATCCGCCCCATGAGGCCCCCCAGCCACCTCCCCAGCGGCGTAGAGCCCAGTCAGGTTCGTCTCAGCCCTCTCATTTATGAGGACCCCGCCGTTAAGGTGCTGAATCGCTGGGGCTATCTCTAACGGCTCCCTCCTAATATCGACTCCTCTACGTGAAAAGAACCTAAAGGGTATTGAGGCCTTCTCCTCGATCCTCTCAGGGGGCACATGCGAGAGATCGAAGAGGACGCATCCCCTCTCCGTTCCCCTGCCCTCAAGTATCTCAGTGAAATTGGCGATGTCGATGTAGCCTGAGGGGTTCCTCATGGTGAAGGGGAAAGTGACGGATTTAAGCCTGTACACATCCTCGATGCTGATCCCGCCAGGCAGGTACTTGGCCAAGTACTCTTCCCCCCTCCCATTCATCAGCCTCGGCCCCAGCCTCCAGAGGACGCCGCCGACGTCAAACTTGAAGGGGGAGACGACGCATGGGCCGATCTGCATGAACTCAAGGTTCACGAGCTTAGCCCCAGCTCGAAGGGCCATGGCATACCCGTCCCCAGTCATTCCAGGCGGGAAGACATTGTATGAGTAGAGGCCCCCATGCCCGCCAGTTGCCAGGATGACGGACTTGGCTAGGAAGACGATCCGCTCCAGGGTCTCCATGTGGATCCCAACGGCCCCGCCGACAACCCCGCCCCTCTCTATGAGGTCGACCACCATCACGTTCTCGATTACATTTATGCCCCTCTCCATCACCTGCCCCTTCAAGGCCTTCATTATCTGCCTGCCGGTGTCAGCGCCTGTCCCGCATGCCCTCGGATAAGTCGCACCGTCAGACATCACCTGGAGGAAGCTCCCATCAGGCCGCCTGAGGAAGTCGACGCCCCACTCGACCAGCTCATGAAACCTATCCGGGGCCTCATAAGCGATTATCCTTGAAAGGTCTTGGTCGCAGACGTAGGCGCCCGTCTCAACTATATCCCGGAAATGAGCCTCGCAGCTGTCCCTAGGATCAGCTATCCCCAAAGCAGCCCCATAAGCCATCCACTCAGAGGCCGAGTTCGGGGTACATCCAGAGGCTCCGTACCTGCCCTTACAGACTATGGTAGTCTCGGCTCCCTGCTCATCAGCCTCGATGGCCGCCCTCGACCCAGCTCCGCCGCCCCCGATGACGAGGACATCAGTCTTAATTACATTCCCCGGCAGAGATATGCACCTCTAATTTTAGAATCACACATCTTATCACTATGAGATTTTATATAAACCCTGCCTTCAGGGCCTTTCTCCTGAGCCTCTCGTTTATAATTAGGGCCTCAGCAAGGTTTCTCGTGCTTTCATTCTGTGCCCTTTTTGAGGATTGCCTCCCGTATAACCTGACTCCAGTTTATGTACCCGTATTTCTTCATCAGGCCTTTTATCTCCTTAGATACTCTTACAGTAATGGTCGGCATGACTTATCTAATTGTGAATACTGTAATTAAAAAACAAAGGGTTGTCGCTTGAAGATATGAATAACAGATCTAAGAAGATGATCAATCTCAATTAACTCACATATCCTTGAGGATATTTCCGGAGACCGAGACTGATTTGCGGCGAGAGCCTAAACGTTTATCACGATCATTAAGAATGAAGTGCTAGATCAGCCTTGATAAAGCCTCAAGGGCCATCTTGAAAATATCATCTTTAAGCTCTTCCTCATACTCCACGAATCTTATCTTTTCCTCATATTTGTAATCTGAAACACCTAAAATCGCGACTGAAGGAATATTATGTTTATTGGCTAAGTAATACACCGTTGCAGTCTCCATATCTACGCTTTCAGCTTCTTCCCTCCCGATTTTAGTCACGAAGGACAGTGTGCTTAGGTGGTTCTTACGGATATGGATGGTGAAGCCGGAATCCCTTATAACTTCGATCGCGGTCTCGACCAAAAGATCGTCAGCCCTGCCACCTATCCCAACGGCCTCTTGATGCGCTTCGATGGGCACAACTACACTTCTATTTTTTATTGGGAACCCTAGGTAGCAACTACCGAATAAGATTATGTATCTAGGCTTCTTAGCGCATAAGAAACCGTCTAACACATCCAATGTCCTAGAGACGGCGTAGATGACGGAGTACCAGACAACCCTATAATTTAGACTGAATGAAAAACTCTGCCCCCTCCATACATCACAAAGATCTTCAAGGCCATCTTGAGAGAGAAGGTGAAAAGCCACAAAGCAGCCCTACTAACACCGTGAACCACACGCCTGCCTCTCAATCGCTTCATAAATAAAAGCGTACGGTTCACACAAACAAAAACTAACTTCTCCCTTTCACCCAAAACGCTTCCCGAAAACACTTTCGGAACTACTGAAATATACGATAGGCTTAGAGCATTATTTCGGAATTGATGCCCCTCATCATCATTAACCTCTAAGGACGATTTACAGAACTATTCATTCGTTATCTTTTTGTTCGGCTGAAACCTTTAAGGTGATTATCTCATTATTTCTCACTGGGAAAGGAAAAGCGATAGGCTCGGCTTCTTCATGCATAAGGTTTACTCTCTCCGCTGTGAGGAAGAAATCTGGAGACGCGAGGTTTAATGACGTGTTTTCCCCTAGATACTCATACATCCTTACGTAGAGTTCTCCGTTTCTAGTGTAGAGTGCAGATACTATGACGCCTTCCACGCTTGGTTCGAGTAGGCTCAGCTGCCGAGGAGCGTTTCCCCTATGTGGATCTCCAACATAAGTCAACGCCCTGAGGTTGTAGTTATCAGCCTCTCTAACCACATCGCCCTCCTTCCAGCTTCCAGGATGAGGATAAAGAGCATATCTGTAAGTGTAGTTACCCTTAAGCCGCACATCTTTCCACGCTTCCTCAACTGGGCCTGATAGAGCCAACACCATAAAAATGTCACCTTTATGCACACGGTAACCCATGGTTCCCCTATTAAAGAGGGCAAGCCCGAAGTGAGGTGAGGAGACATCCATCCATGTAAGTCCGTAGGAGGCTATCTCTTCTAGAGGAAACTGATCCCGAAAGGTTCCTTTGTAGGGGACCACCTCGTGAACGAGGAAGGGCCTATCAGAATATACAGTTGTGTTTTCTGTATTTGCTTGGAATATGACCCCTAACTTGTGGTCATCGAACCATGCATTGCTGATTCTGTCCATCCAGGTTCCCTCTTCAACACCTATTTTTCTTCCAATTCTCTGGCGGTTGAAGGTGAAGGTGGTCTCGAAGTCTAATCGTCTCAGCTCGTTGTAGATTGTTATGCGGTTTTCGTAGGGTATGTTTCCGATGTTGCCCCGTTCCCTCACAATCGTAACGAGGGGACCCACAACCTCGAAGGCAACCTCTCCCGAAGACGTTTCCTTCTTACCATCAATCTCTGCCCTGAATCTAGCGTTCAACCCATCCCTCTTAACAACATCCAACCGCAAAGCCTTGTCGAAAAGCATGGATAAGCCTCCGTTCTCTCCGAAAGTGATGTCGTAATATTTTGTGGAGATCCTTCTTGAGCTTACATCTACATCCATACCTTTAGGTGTCACTGAAGGCGCAATATATCTCAGAATGATCGTCTTATAGCCTAATGATGGAAGATCACAATAGAAGACTATCTCTGAAGACTTGATGCTACCATCACCATATCTTTTTTCCCTAATAACCTGATAGGGAATCTCGGTGCCTTCGTCGAAGAGCGAGAAGGAATACACCTCACCTCCGCTGAAGTTCAGGCTTAACCTGACTACCTCTCTTCTCTTAAATGCAGAAGGGTTAAAAACAAGGATTACTTTATCTGCACTTTCCGCATCTATCCTAGAAAACAGATCTGACAAAGCGTTTCTCGTTACGTTCCTTGAAACTTCTAACGAGTAGCGTGTTAACATCTCACCTAATACGCGGCTACCACAACATAAGTAGTCATGATGTTGGGAGATTAATAGAGACTTCCAAGAAACATCCAGTTCAGTTTCATAAGGTTCTCCGCCTAACAAGGCGTTTATAGCCGCTACTCTTTCAGCTATGATCACGCTGTTTTCCGCCTCCCGGGGAAGGCTCCACGGCTCATTCCCATGAGTCCCCCACTCTGTTATATAGAGGAAGTCGTTTGGATCAGGATGAAAAACGCATGTTGGTTCACCAAAAACTTCTGGGATTTCCTCTGCCAGCAAAAAGGTGAAGAAGGGGCGTTCTTCTTCGCGACCACCGTGCAACCATTTCTCATCTATGACCTTCGGGATTACGTCTCCTATTCCCTGTTCTGGGGAAAAAGATAGAAGGAAGTTGGGAAGTTTTGTCCAGTTATGCTTCTTATAATTCTCTTCAAATCTCTCCAGCCACAACTTAACCATTGCTTCTGCACCTTGGCTCTTGTAGACATTCCAAAGACTAATAGAAGTCACTTGCTCTTTCCAGTCTTCGTTCTCACCTACATATTGGGGTACAGCTGTTATTCTGCTTCCGTCA
>LUCF01000043.1 GCA_001593845.1 Candidatus Bathyarchaeota archaeon B63
GTATGCTAAGCATCTCTTCAGGCGGCTTATGCGCGAAAGCCAAGTATATACTGGAGCACTTCTCTCCTCTCAGGGCATCTATCCCCCTGGAGAGAAAGAGCTTCAACCCCCCTATCGTATAAGGTGGATCAGTGAAGACGACGTCGTACATGCCCCTCAGATCAGAGGGGAGCGGATTCCTTAAGTCGTGATGTACAGATTCAATGTTTAAGCCCTCCTTCTCGGAGATCTCATCTATCAAGCTCACCAGCCTATCGTCTACGTCGATCACCGTTATCCCCCTAGAAGCCCTTAAAAGCCCAACGGCGATAGACGTCAGATCATCGTCTCCCAAGAAGATTATTCTCCTGCCTTCGACATCTCCCTCTTCGAGCATAAAGAGAGCCCTCAAGACCGCTGTCTCAGGCGTGCCGAATGCCTGATCCAGCCATGTGTATGGAGCTGGCCTCATCTCCGCGTACATCCTCAGCTTCTCAACGATGGCCTGGAATCGATCCCCTATTCTGATAGTCTTCCCGGAGCAGGATTCGCAGATCAGGCTCTCCTTAATTGATAATCCGAGAACATTCTCCACGTAATCCTCACCTTTACCCGTTAATACGGCTCCACCTTGTCTAGCTAACAACCCCCTCTTCTCCAACTCTCTTCTGACAGCGGCTACGACGGGGATGGGTAACCTCGTAGCAAAGGCCAGCTCCTTAGTTCCGATACGTCCATGACGGTAGACCTCACGGAGTATCCTCCTGACAGCCTCTTTCCCTTCTGGTAGCCTCGCCCGCTCCGAGATCTCCGACAGGATGGAGTCCCCGAACGTCCAGGACTTGGCCTCATCATCTCTTCTTTTAGGACTTGAGAACCTCGATTTCCCCATCTTCATCCACTTAGAATATCGACGCATTCCCTTATTTACTTACATGGAGCCTCCGCTGGCTTTATCTTCCTTGAGGATTTAATGAAATAAACGGCTCGTCTATGTCAGGCTGTTTATTAACGGTGTGGTTTATGCCTTTCGCATATACGTTTATATATTACGTAATCTAATTACATTATGTAAACCAATTACAAAGGAGAAATAAAAAGATGCACAGAAAGGATCTCCGCGAATTTTACAAGGAAGCAGTAAGGGAATGGCGAGAAAACTACAAAAAAGCATTGGGAGAATGGAAGGAGAGATTCAGGAAGTGGAAGGATCAGGCGAAGGACGAGATCTCCAAGGGCTCCCTCCCCCCGCTTCCACCGATGCCCAGCGTCCCACCTATACCTCAGCTTACACTTCCCGGCGTTAGATCAAACGTGGTTGCTTCGCGGATAAGCGATGAGGACCTGAAGCTCATAGATATGCTCATTGAGGCTGGCCTCTTCAAAACCCGTTCAGAGGCGGTTGCCTACCTCGTGAACGAGGGAATAAAGGCCCGCCAGGACATAATCGAGAAGGTCTCCTCCGCCCTTGAGGAGATAAGGAGGATAAGGAGACAGGCTGAGAAGAAGGTTGAGAAGCTGAGGGTGGAGCTCGGCCTCGTTAAAACCGGAAGCGGGGAGGCTGAATGGACGTGTCCTCAATGCCGGAGAGACCTGTCAAATCTACCGGATGACATAAAGGTTTGCCCTTACTGCGGGGCTGGACTATCCAAGTAACCCTTTGCTCTACAGCTCCCCATTCCTTTTTCTGTCTCCCTACGGAGCCACCTCCAGAGAGGGATTCTCTCATCTAAGGCAATCGTTATATCTAATTCTGGGTACTTATTCCTGGAAGGTGGTGGGCTTCGTGGTTTCGGCATGCGTGCTGATAAGGACCTCGCATGGGAAGTTCGAAGAAGCTGTTGAGAGGATCAGGCAAGTCAAAGGTGTGAAGAGGGTCTTTCCAGTGCTGGGAAGATACGACGTCGTGGCAGATGTTGAATGTGGGGACATGCCTCAGTTAGGCTCCACTGTTCTCAGGATCGGCCGGCTGGCTGGAATAGTCTTCACCGAGACCTTGGTTGAGATCCAGACATAGGAGGTGCGGAGATGATGAATGCATGTGTACTGCTTAAGGTGGTTCCCACAAAGGCCGAATCCATCCTGGAGACTATAAAGACGATCAAGGGGGTAAGAAAAGCATACTTCACATATGGAAGGTTCGACATCGTCGCCTTCCTCGAGATCAGGGACTACAAAGAATTACGGGAAATAACTGGGCGCATAAACGAGATGCCTGGAGTAAGAAGCACAGAGACGCTTGCTGAGGGCTGACATGGCGATTCTTCCGTTGGCAGGCAATCCGCCAGCGACGCTGAGGTACGGCTATTTCTTTGGAGGCTGAAACGCCTCATCACTGATACGGATGTACTGAGCGAAGGAAGAGACTGCCTATCATGAGGGGCTCGGCGGAATGATCCTGATGGTCGCCTCGAAGAAGGACGAGGCCTCATTGAACATCTCGCGGCAGATGATCGAGAGGCACGGCTTTAAAAGGAAATTCAAGAGATTTATGGGTAACCCTGTTTATTCGAGGGAGATGCCGAATGGGGAGACCGCTGAGCTGATATTCATCGATCAGGAGCCGATAAACTCGCAGGGTCTTCCCTTCCCGGAATCAGCGGGTTTGCTGATCTTCCTCTCGAGGCATAAGAGTGAGAGTGGAAGGCCAACCCTCTCAGTCCACACGCCTGGAAACCTAGGAGAGGCCCATCTAGGCGGGATCCCCAGGGCTGTATCAATCTCTCCGGCAAGCGCCATGAAAGAGGCGCTGCTCGCCATGAGGAGGGCTCAGGAGGAGATGGACCTCAGATACGATGTTTCTTATGAGTGTACCCATCATGGTCCATCATTGATGATGCCAGCTATGTTTGTGGAGCTCGGGAGCTCACCTGATCAGTGGAGGGATGCCGATGCGGCGGAGGCGGTTGCGAGGGGCGCATTAGCCGCGGCGTCAGCCGAGAGGGTATACCCAACCGTCATAGGAATCGGCGGCCCCCATTATAATTCGAAGTTCACCTCTAAGGCCCTAACAACTGAGGTTGCCTTCGGGCATATTATACCGAAGTACGCAATCAAAGGATTAGATGAGCGGGTTCTCAGGCAGTGCATAGAGAGGACGGTTGAGCCCGTTGACAGGGCGGTCTTGGACTGGAAGGGGATTAAGGGAGCTGATAGGAGGATTCTCCTCGCTATGCTGGATGAGCTTGGATTGAATTATGAAAAAATTTAGGAGGGAAGTCACGGGTCGATATAACCCTTAATCAATCGGCACCGTAGAGGATAATGCTAGGGCTTCCATATGCGCCTTTATTATTAGGGCCTTAATGGTCTGTGGGGTAGGTATCCCAGCGTTCAATGCAAGCCTATACGCGTCTTGGGCAGCGACTTGGAGGAGGCACGTGATGTTCTCGGCTGTTGGGTAGGCGGCGGATAATGAGAGGTTAAAGGCCTCCAAGTGGGCTTCGCTTATCATCCGCTTGTAATCCTCAACGTTGATGGCGAGTTCCTCCCCCGGTATTATCAATCCATCATCGTAGACGACCTTGAGCGATAACCCAGCCTCAATCGCCTTTATGCCCAGTTTCGAGAGGACAGCGGCGAGGCTTTGGGAGATCACCTCTCCCTTCCTCGCGACGACAGTGTCCCTGTTGATCCATACGCTTCCCGATTCTATCCGAGTCGGTATGCCGACTGAGCTGAGCTGGCTGATTATCGGCCCTGGGGATAAACCCGTATTCCCGGCGGGCACCACGATGTCCTCTGTGGCGACGTCCCCGGCCTTCGCTAAGCCCTTAACTTTGCTCCTTTCCAGGATCAGGGACAACCTGAAAGGATTAATATCGGTGAAGAGGAAGAGGTTCGGGCCCTTAAGGTATTCTTTAAGCCTCTCCACGTTCGGCAGCTCTTTTAGTTCTGAGATCGCCCTCTCCATGATCGTGTTCTTGACAACTTGGAGATAAGCTACGCCTTTGAGCTTCTTCCGGAGCTCTTGAAGCTGAGAGGCTCTGACCTTATGGAGGCCAGCTATGCCTACCATCCTATACTTGCTTAACAGCCTCTTTATCTCCTCTACCTTCTCAGCCTTCTGAATCAAGACCTGCCTCTGCAAACCGGTTCTCTCCCTAAAATTTTACCTTCACAGCGGGCCCCATAGTCATCTTAACATATATCGACTCTATGTTCTTCATGCCCCTCCTCAGCCTCCTAGCGATTCTTCCTATGACCGCCTGGATGTTCTCGGCGATCTCATCGTCAACCATGCTCTCCGTGCCGACTCTGCAGTGGATGACGGGCTGATCCCGCGCTCTTACACGGATGATCCTTTTATGCCTCTCTATAACTTCCTCAATATTGACGGTTGGGGGGACTGGAGTGGGCATCTTTCCCCTCGGCCCGAGGATCGGACCGAACACTCGGCCGATCAGCTGCATCAACGGGGCCGCCGCTATAAAGGAGTGAATGCTATTGGCTATCTCCCGTTGCTTCTTTCTGTTATTCATAAGCCCCTCGATATCCGCGGACCCCAAGACGAGGTCTGCGCCTGCCCTTCTAGCCCTCAAGGCGAGGTCCCCATCCGCGAAGACGCATACCCCCACATTCTTATCGATGGCGTGGGGGAGCTCTATGGTCTCCTGAATTCTGTTCTCGGGCTTCTTCACATCAACATCTCTGAGATTGATGATCAGCTCTACGGATTGTTTGAAGTTCCTCTTCTTGGCTTTCTCTCTTGCCTCTCTCAGGGCAGATTTGATATTCGCCGTCTCTACTGACATCCCCTAGGCCTCGAAACGTGATGATCTTATGAGCCTCCAATAAAAAGGTTATTGTTCACCCGCTTTCTCTATTAGCCCGTCGTATTTTCCTTCCTCTATCTCCTCCAAAACAGTCTTTGGGTTTTTCTGATCAACCGTTACGCCCATGCTTAGACAGGTTCCAACTATCTCCTTAACGGCGGCCTTTAAGTCCCCTGCGAGGAGAGATGGCATCTTGATCTTAGCTATCTTTAACACCTGATCGAATGTTAGATTACCAGCGGCCTCCGCGCCTGGGGCTCCAGAGCCCTTCTGTATCCCAGCCTCCTTGACTATCAAGGCGGAAGTCGTGGGCATCCCGACTTCCACTTCGAATTCCTTCGTCTCTACATCGACGATTATCTTAACTGGGACCCTCATCCCCGCGTAGCTGGATGTCAACTCATTGATCTTATTCACCACGGAGAGCACGTTGACGCCTAAGGGGCCGAGGGCCGGTCCGAGTGGCGGCCCGGCTGTCGCCTGTCCCCCGCTGATCAGCGCCTCTATGACCTTCTTCTCGGCCATTAACCAGTCTCCTCCCCGCCCTTCCTCACCACTTTGACGTAGTCTGCGTGAACCGTGATTGGGAGCGTGAATGTTGCCTCTAGGAGCTCTATTGTGACCTCCTCTTTAGCTCTGTCTATGGCCGTGATCTTGGCCCTCATCCCCTTGAATGGGCCCCCGGTCACCTCTACGAGATCGCTTACATCGAGCTCCTCTATGACGGGCTTGACAACAACGTACTTCTCGATCTCGGAGAAGGAGACCATCCCGGGAACCCTAGATCTGACATGCCTTATCCCCGAGATCGCCTCCTCAACTATGTGAGGCCCATCAGCCTCGATGAAGATGTAACCCTTCAGAGCCTCCGGTACGAGGATCGACCTGATCATTATCTTGTTGGCCTCAGCTCGGCCAGCTATGAGGTTGGAGACGTTCCTCTCCTGGCCGACCGTCGTCCTAACAGCGAATATCATCGTGGATCGTTCACTTTCGCTCAAATCGTTCACCTATCCCGGAAATATTGTTGAGATGAAGGCTGAGAGGAGCTTTATCACGAAGCCTATGAGGCCTATCACTAATATCCCGGCTGAGCATATCTTTATGGTCTGCCATAGCTCGCTTCTTCCAGGTTTACGTGCAAGCCGGAGTAATCTTAAACATGATCTCATGAAGGATATGAACCCCAAACCTCCACATCCTTCCGCCGCTATAAGGACAAGGATGAATGTCCCCTATATAAGAGTATACCCAACGAAGATAACTACGGAGAAACATTATGAGTGCTCATCGCCTTGAGGCTCCAGATGCTGTTATGACCGCCCCGTCAACGAGAGCTTAATCGTGCCGTGTAATTAAAAAGGGGTTAGACTTTAATCTATCGAATCATCAGAATATACGACACAGAAAGCGGGGGAGGGCCTCAGGATGAACCGTCTAAAAGCCACGTTGACGATCGCCTTATTGCTCATTCTGATCTCTCTCCAGTCCTTAGATGCCGAGGGGCAGACCGCAGTGAGCGCCACGAGGATCAGAGGCCTCGTGCTGAGCGATGATAACAAGCCGCTTCCCCAGGCTTTAGTCGCCGTCTTCGGCCCTAAGGGCTTCAGAGCCCGCCTACGCACAGACTCTTCTGGGAGATTCGATCTCGCTGTGAACCGCCAAGGATCCTACATTATATATGTCGGGATTGACGATCCTGAGACCCCGGGGATAGATTATGTGCCTTCTGTATGGCAGACCTATGTCCAGATGGGCTCCATATCCTCTTACACATTCGTTCTGGAGAAGGGAGCCTCACTCTACATAGAGGGGGGAATATGGTTCATAGAGAAGAGCAGACCGGCTGACTTCTACAAATTCACGGTTGTGAATCCAGACGGGTCTTCTTTGGGCGGTAGCTCCATACGGGTCTATGGGAGCGGCAGCGACATAACCAAGAGGCTCGGCTTGAGCCCCGAGCTCGTAATCGTCCCAGCCAATAGAGACGTAGCCATCTCAGTATACGCGAAGGTGGATCAGGTCGCCCATTCCTTTCTGATGCGCGGGGAGAAGGGCTACTTTAGGCTCTCTCAGGGTGAGGCTCTGCACGTGGATGTTCGGCCTGACAACCTCAAATTCAACCTTGAGGTTGTGAGGTCGATGCTGGACTCCGCCTTTAATCTGCTGATGGATGCTGAGGCCGCCGGATTCCTAGTAGCGGTTGAGAGAAGCGCGCTTTGGAGGGCTTACGGTGAGATGGAGTCTGCCTTCGCCCTATTGAAGAAGGGATCCTATGATGAGTCCTTCGCTGAGCTCCGCAGCGCCTAC
>LUCF01000044.1 GCA_001593845.1 Candidatus Bathyarchaeota archaeon B63
AATAGGGACCGCAAAGTCGATAGTTGTAAGCGGCCCGCCCGGGGTCTACGAGAGGGAAGAGTTCAGGAAGGGCACGAGGGGCATCCTGGAGGCAGTAGCCGCGTCAGAGGCGTTCTCGCTTGTGGGAGGCGGCCACACAGTAGCGGCCGTTCAGGAGCTCGGACTAACCGATAAGATGTCCTACATCAGCACAGCCGGAGGAGCATTAATAGAGTTTCTGATGGGAAGTAGGCTTCCAGCGGTCGCTGCGCTGGAGGAAGCGGCGGAGAAAAGAAGAGATTAGAGGCCACGCCTTTTTATTTCCTCGTCTCTTTCCAATCTTGACTACTTGAATGAGACCGTCAGCACACGGATGTAATCCCCAGTATCAGCGCATCTATCCGTCGCCTCTTCCATCGAGTCCAACAGATCCTTCAGGATCATGAGGGCTGACGGGTTTAATTCCCTCCCATACTTCAAGAGGAGAGACTTTATCTCCAAGTACTTCCTGTCTACCTTATTCTCTTCGTCCTCAACCCTCTCAGACATCAACCTAGCCCTCGCATTATCCTCTCCAAGGCTCTTCAGGCTCTCCCTCAAAACGGCGGCCGTGCTGACTATGCCGGAGGCCAACTCGTGGTAGGCCTCCCACATCTCCTTCGGGATGTCAGAGCCGAGGAGAACCAGGACGCTTCTGGCTGAGTCCTTCACATGATCAGCCGTCCTATCGAGGTTCTTGACGAGCTTCATGATGTCCTCCCTATCCCTCGGGGCCAGCTTCCCCTTCGTTAGCTCCTCGAAGACTGTTCTCCGCAGGTCGTCAACCTCCTCCTCAGTCTTGAAGAGCCTATTGATGATCGTCTCCGCGGATTTTTTGTCCCCATCAGCCGCGGCCTTTATGGCCTTCTCCAGGTCGTTGATCGTATCCAAGGCGACGGCCATCTGCCTATAGGCTATCTCCAGAACCTTATTCACACGGCGCTTCTCGAACCAACGCTCCATCAGAAAAGTCTCCATACAAATTCTACATCAGATGCGATCAAATCTTTAAACCAATTAATATTTTAAGGTTACCTTTCCTGCGGAATAAGGGATCTCTCCTCCTCCACCTATTCGAGGCTCAGCTCCCTATGCAGGCCCCTCTCCGGGTATGGATAAACAAGTATATTCTCCGGCGGGACACTTACGGTCACCTCATCACCTGCTCTTGGGATAGGCTCATAAAGCCGTAGGGATCTCTTGACGACGATCACATCTCCATTCGGTAGCTCTACATGGAGGCGGACGAGGTCCCCTGAGTATATAATGCTGGTCATCTTCCCGGCTAATGCGTTCTCACAAGTCCTTCCTAAAGAGGCGAATTCAGGCCTGAAGGCTACAACCACACGCTCACCCATCTCCCTGCTCCTATCCCTGCTGAGGATCTTCATTCCGTCTCCGAGATCTATTATGGAGCCCTCACCCGTGATCAGCTTAACCTCCCCCACGAGGAAGTTAGCCTCGCCGACGAAGTTGGCCGTGAAGAGCTTCTTAGGCCTCATATAAAGCTCAATCGGCCTGCCGGACTCTATTATTCTGCCCCTCCTCATGACGACCACGCGGTCAGAGATCGACATGGCCTCCTCCTGATCGTGAGTGACATGAAGGGCGGTGAGGCCTAGATCCTTAACTATCCTCCTAAGCTCATATCTCAGGGCTGCCCTGACCTTTAGGTCGAGGGCTCCGAGAGGCTCATCCAAGAGCAGAAGCCTTGAACGCGTCATCAAGGCCCTGGCTACAGCCGTCTTCTGCTGGGTTCCGCCGCTCAACTCATCGGGGTAAGCATCTACCCTCGCGGTTACCTTTATCATCTCGATCATCTCCCGGGCGATTGCCTCTGTCTCCTCAGGTGGGAATCCCCTGACCCTAGGCCCGTAAGTGATGTTACCCCAGACAGTCATATGGGGGAAGAGCGCTATGTTCTGGAAGACGTATCCTATCCCCCTATCCTCAATGGGAACGTTGTTGACGAGTCTCCCCCCGATGTATATTTCCCCCTCATCAGGCTCGATTATGCCGGCTATACACTTGATGAGCGTTGTCTTGCCGCATCCGCTCGGGCCGATGACTGAGATGTACTCCTTATCCTTGATCGTGAGGTTGATGTGATCGTTCGCTATGATCCTTCCATACCTCTTCGTGACATTTACGAGTTTAACCTCAGGCATGCTATATCGCCTCTATCTCCTTGAGAAGGCCCCTCTCCGGATACTGGAATACGTGGCACTCGCTCGGATGGAATGAGACGATCACCATGTCGCCCTCCTTGAAGGCCATTGAGCCTTCCCCAAGCAGAATCCTGGAGAGCATGGTCATGTCATTCTCCAGCCTAACCACATACTCTATTGAGCCTCCCACGAACATCACATCCAGCACCTCGCCGACCAGGTTATTGAAGCCCCGCTTACGGGATTTTCCTAGGGATACATCTTCACGTCTAACACCGACCACCACCCTCTCACCAGCCCCATTAGAGGTGTCAGAGACGCGTATCCTCAGTCCCCCCCTGATCTCTATTGTAGACCCGGAGCCCGTGACCCTGGAGACCACGCCGTCCAGGAAGTTGGCGCCCCCAACGAAGCTCATCACGAATATCGACTTAGGATGATTATAGATATCCTGTGGGAGACCCGTCTGCTCTATCCTTCCCTCCCTCAGTATCACTATCCTATCCGCAACCATCAGGGCCTCCTCCTGGTCATGGGTGACATGGATAGCCGTTAACCCCTGATCCTTAACTAGGCTTCTCAGCTGGGTTCTGAGGTTGACCCTGAGCCTGGCATCCAAGGCGCCGAACGGCTCATCAAGCAGGAGGATCCTCGCGCCGGCCGCTATGCCCCTGGCTAAGGCTACCCTCTGCTGCATCCCCCCGCTCAGCTCGGATGGATAGGCATCCCTTCTCTCCCCAAGCCTAACCATCTCGAGGGTCTCGGAGGTCACGTTCTCTATCTTCTCACTGCTCCACTCCTTGACCATCGGGCCGAATGAGACATTTTCCCAGACGGTCATGTGCGGGAAGAGGGCGAAGTTCTGGAACATGTAGACGGCGTTCCTCCTCTCCGGGGGAACCCCATTGACCCTCCTGCCCTCTATGTATATCTCCCCCTCATCAGGCTCAACAAGCCCAGCGATGATCCTCAGGAGGGTCGTCTTCCCGGCGCCGGTCGGCCCGAGTATACAGACGTACTCTCCATCCTCTATTGAGAGGCTTATCCCCCTAAGGGCCGTGATCCCACCGAACCTCTTCGTCACATTCACCAACTTGACGATGGACATCACGGTCACCTCTGAGTGAAGACCCTGACTATGGCGAGCATGACTAATGAGAGGGCTATCAGGTACGTCGATGTGAAGAGGGCCGCAGGGATCGCCAGGGCCTCAACCATATTCACGACGAGGACAGGTATAGTTAGGTCCCTGCCCATAACGATGAATGTCGCCCCGGTCTCCCCCAACGAGCGGGTGAAGGAGAGGATGAACCCGGTGAATACCCCGCCCTTTATCAAAGGAAGAGAAACGGCCTCTATGGCGTTATACGCGGTTGCGCCTAGGGTTCTCGCTGACTCCTCATACATCTGTATGCCTGATCCCTCATACGAGGCGATGATTGACTCGACGACCACCGGGACGGAGAAGACGATGTGGGTCAGGATTATCATCCATATGCCGGAGCTGACAAGGTTGAGCCCAGAGGAGCCCCAGAGAAGCAGGACTGAGAGGCCTAGGGAGGACGTTGGGATTATCAGGGGCACCTTAAGCATAGTTCTGATTATTCGGCCGTACCATCTCCTCTCGATTATGAAGGAGATCGGGATGGCGATGCAGGTTGCAATGTAAGTCGAGACGAGTGCAACGATTATCGAGGTTAGGGTCGCCTTGAGCAGGTGGCTGAAGTAGTTAGATGGGCCGAAAAGCTGATGAACGACTCCTCCTTCGATCTTCCCGGTGTAGGGATCAGCTGACCAGTACAGAATGACGGAGTTTAGGACCACGGCTATCGGGATGACCACGGCCACGGCGACGATGACCAAGGGAACTATGTCCTTTATGAAGAAGAGCTTCCTCGAGAGGAACCTCTCAAACCTGATTATCCTCCTAGTCAGGTTCATCGGGACGCTGAAGGAGAGGCTGTGAGCTCGGCGTCCACGGCTCACATAGATCTCAGCTGGGAGGATGATGACCCACGCTATGAAGACGAGTAGGCTTCCCATAAAGGCGGCCGTTGGGATCTTGAATTCCGATGCCCACCTGACTATGGCTATCGAAGCCGTGGTGCTCACCCCAGAGACTATCATCGTCGCTCCGGTCTCCCCGAGGGAGCGGGCGAACGCCAAGACCGCTCCTGAAAAGATCCCTGGAAGGGCCAGCGGGAAGAGGATGTTCCTGAAGGTTGTGAGGGAGTAGGCCCCCAGCGTCCTCGAGGCTATCTCGTAGGTCATGTCTATGGACTGTATCTTCGTCTCTACTGTCCGAACTACATATGGGAAGGTCAAAGCGACGTGGACGATGAAGAGGATGAAGGGGACATTGATGAATGGGGCTACGGCGTTAAGGGATATCAGGCCTGACCTCATACCCAGAAGCCCCCCCAACCCAGCGACGGTCGTCCATGTCACCAGGGTCGCAAATCCGAAGCCTGAGGTTGGGATGACGAGGGGCAGGGTCACCAAGTCCTCCAGTAGGCCCTTCCCGGGAAACCTCTTCCTCGCCAGTACATAGGCGAGGGGAACCCCGAAGATGAGGTCGAATGCTACTGTTGAGAGGGACAGCCTGAATGAGAAAATGAGCGCCTTTATTATCTGCCTCCAATTCTCATCGCCTATTATGGGGTTCGCGAAGACCTCATACCAGACCTCGTCCCACCTCAGAAAGACGTATGAGATCAGATAGAATGTGGGGAGCATGACGAAAATGATGAAGGTGACGAGCGTGCATGAGACTACGAGTCTGGAGGACAAGTCTACCCGCCGGAGCCTTATACCCATCAAACCCCTCCTAGAGCCCCGTGTTCCTAACCCGAACCCAAGCCAGGAAGATCGCCTCCAAAACCTCGCCTTTAGGCGGCTTCAGGATGGGCACATCCACCTCGTATTTCACGCCGTTCGAGGGATTGAAGATCTCCCGATCAAGCGGCACCCCTGAGATTGCGGGTCTAAAGCCATGTTTCTGCGCCAATTCTTGATTTTCAGGCAGGAGTAGGAAGAAGAGGTACTGCCCAGCGGCGAACCTCTGCCACGTGGTTACCCATGTCGCGTTCAGAATTACGAATGGGTGATCCGCCATCAAGGTTCCACTCTCTGGGTATATCGCAACCAGAGAGTCACCCCACTTCCTAAGAGCCTTCAAGGAGTTCTCGAGGACAACATTCTCATATATCCCGAAGAAGTGAATCGCATCCGGCCCGTTCTCAGCCGCCCAGGCGCCGAAGAACCCCGTGCTCCTGCCGTAGTATATAGCCTTCGACTCTATCGCCTTAACTATCCTTATCACCGTCTCATTCCTCAGATCCTCGATTGTGAGGTCCTCAGGCCTCTTCCCAGCCGCCTCAGCGAACTCCAGAATCAGCGTCATAGCCCCACCGTTGCTCAGCAGGGGGTCGGGATGGCCATACTTGAAGTCTATGCCCTCCCCGATCAGCCTATAGAGATCCATGAACCCGCGGATTTGATGCTTCTCGGAGAATGTCCTCCAGCCGGCCAGCACCACCGGTGAGAGGACGAGGGGAGTCCAATCAACGGCTATGTCATAATCGTTTCCTCTCGCCCTCCATTTCATGTTCAGGTAGGATATCCATATGCTGGACGCTGGGCTCCATATCGTCGGCTTCGCGCTTCCGTCGAGGATTCGGTTCACAGTATCATGCGTCCCGGTCACGGTGAGCCTGATGTGGATCTTTATCCCGAACCTCCGCTCGAACCACCTCTCGAACTTCGGGGTTACCTCCTCGATCCATCCCTGCTTCTCGCTTGTATAGAGGAACTCTATCGTAATCTCTTTCGGTATGCCACCCGTCCCCGCGGGCTGCCCCGTCCCGGAGTAGAGCATGGAGATTACCGAGAAGCTCAGAAAGCCGAGCAGTATCCCGGCAAGCAGCAGCAGGTAGCCCCTCTTCACGAATAACATCTGTTAATCCCTTCAACGAGACCTCGAGTCGTCCATAGAATCTTCCTTGATCTTCCAGTCATTTCCCCCTTGTCTCTGGGAGAAAGGAAATATATGTTTATCGAAGCAGGAAGAGGGTGGAAAATAAAGAATCCCTAGCCTCCAAGCCGCTTCTTGATCAGCCGAAACATCGACAAGAAGGAGGCTTATGACGCTGCCTCAGCCGTTTTCTGGGAAGAACCCGTGAAGGAACTCCCTCAGCGTACCTTCATAGATGGCTTTAGCTAGGAACTCTGTGCCCTGCTGGTTGCCCCAGCTATAATAGATTATCGTCTTTCCTCCGAACTCGCATAGATCGATATCTGAGTTATTAACGTTTACAGCCCCAGCGATTCTCTCCCGCTGCTCGGCGGTTAGCTCTGGGTTAGCGATCCTCTTATCATCCGCAGAGAAGCTCATCACGGGATTGAATGGGCTGCTCTGCCACTGAATGAGGTTCCGCGAACGGGTGATGTGGGGTTCATAGGCGGGGCCCGGCTTAGCTTCAAGGTAGATCATATAGTAATAATCATCCAAGAAGCGGATGGTTGGACATGCGGTATAACGATCCTTGGAGTAGACACATCTGGGGGAGGTGAGCCTCCAATTGATGAGATCCTCAGACTCCGCGAAGCGGATAGTGAAGGGGACGCCTACCACTTCTGGGGGTTCGCCGAGCTCAATAGCCATCACGTAACGTTCCCGGCCTCTACAGACGGAGTTATTGTAGATTCCCCAGCCCGGCAGTGTAAGTGCGGGCCGCGAGGACCATCTTTTAAGGTCTCTGGACCAGAAGACCCTTATCCTGGATCCTCCCCAGCA
>LUCF01000045.1:0-6836 GCA_001593845.1 Candidatus Bathyarchaeota archaeon B63
AGTCGACGAGAGAGATGTAAAAAAGATCGAGGCCCTGGGGGTTAGAGACTCTAAGACGTTAACGCCCAGCAGAAGGCGGAGATTAGCCGAGGAAATCCTCAAGGTCGTCAGGGACCACTGCATAGTTGAGCTGCAGCCGGCTGAGATAGACCGCGTCGTCAAGACGGGGAGGAAGCTGCACCGCCTTAATAGGCTTGAGGCGAGGGCCATGGCTGAGGTCATATCCAGGCTGAGGCCTGACATAGCATACATCGATGCCTCAGACGTCCTGCCTGAGAGGTTCAGCCGCCACGTCGAGGAGGAGCTGAGCTTCAACGTTAAGATAGTCTCTGAGCATAGGGCTGATAAGACATATCCGGTCGTCTCAGCCGCCTCGATCATCGCGAAGGTGGAGAGGGACAGGGCGATCGATGACCTCCGCAGGAGATATGGGAATCTCGGTTCAGGCTACGCATCGGATAAGAGGACCATAAAGTTTCTTGAGGAGTGGATGAGGAGGCACGGCGACCTTCCAGACTTCGTCCGGAGATCATGGGCGCCAGCGAGGAGGATCAAGATGGCATACGACGAGTCTCAGATGAGGCTCTGAAGGAGCGGATTTCCCCCCATTAGGCAGCCCCTCCTAGTCCGAGCATTTTTGCAAAGCCGCCTTCCTTTAAGTCATGCCGTATCTTGCGGTGAAAGGGTCAATTATAAGAGTGGGAAGGAGGCACATATGTGAGGGTCCGGCGGGACTAATCATGGAGCTGATCGATACTCACGCTCATCTAGAAGATGTTAAAGATCTGGCTGAGGCGATTAGGAGGGCGGGGGAAGCCGGGGTCAAGGCGATAATCACGATGGGGTCAGACAGCGAATCCAACGCCTGGGCGTTGAGTGAGAGCAGTGATTACCAAACCGAGAATGTCAGGATCTACCCGGCCCTGGGCATACATCCGTGGAGCATCAGAGAATCAAAGATCGAGAAGGACGTAGAGTTCATCGAGAGGAACATCCATAAGGCCGTGGCGGTCGGGGAGATCGGGCTTGACTACTGGTACAGAGGACTCAGCCGGAACCCCCAGAAGAAGGAGCTCCAGAGGACCCTCTTCAGGAGGCTCCTAAAGATAGCGAAGGAGAACGGGAAGCCCGTCTCGATCCATAGCAGGGGAGCATGGATGGACTGCGTCGAGATTACGGCGGAGATGAATGTGAAGAAGGCTGTGTTCCACTGGTTCTCGGGCCCCGAGGAGGCACTAAGGAAGATCCTCGAGAATGGCTATTACATCTCGGCGACCCCGGCTGCGGAGTACAGCAAGTGGCAGAGAGCAGCGATTAGGAGCACGCCGCTTGAGAACATCATCTTGGAGACGGACTCGCCGGTCTCATACCGCGGAGAGCCGGCTGAGCCGATGCATATACTCAGGAGCCTATCAGCCGTGGCGGAGCTGAAGAGCGAGAGTGAAAGAAGGGTTGCGGAGAAGACGACTGAGAATGCTAGGCGGATCTTCGGAATCTAGATTATAGATGGTCTTCCATTGCTTATGTGATGATCTTGACGACGTTTGAGAACTGCTTGACCCCGAGGGACTCCGCGACCAAGATGCATTTAGCCCTAAGCACGTACGCGATGGGCCTCCGAAGCAGATGATGAATCTCAGTTATGCTCTCGTAGTTCCCCTGCCCCTTCGCGATTATGAGGTCCGCCTCTCGGAGGGACTGCTGAAACTCCTCTGAGGCCTCCTCCAGATTCACCCCTATGTGGTCGCTGCCAGTCGTTATCACCTCCGCAACCTCCCCCAACCGTATCTGCTCGGCATCCTCCATCGTAGCGTCGTTCAGTACTGGGCCGCCCTTCACCGCGGCGAGTATCTCCACCTGATACATCTCCCTTATCATGCTCATGAGGAACCGGTCGAAGACTATCTCCCCCGAATTATCCGTGAGGTACAGGAGAGTCTCCGACCTCGAAAGCAGATTCATAAGTTCATGGGTGTCATCTATCGCCAGGCTGCCGTCCAAGCATCCCAGGAGCTGCCTCTCCAGGCCGTCCATTGAAACCTTATGGCCCTCAACCTCGAAGTCTATTGTGTTCCCGCAGATCGTCCCCAAAACGGCGAGTCTGAAGGCATCCTCGCAATTCATCCGCCGGCATCTACGCTCCAGAACGGGGAGAACCCTCATCGCGACCTCATTGGATCTACGCTTCAGATCCTTGAATGGGTCAGGGTTACCCGTGATCCTGCATGTCAGCCTCTGAACGTATGTGTGGAGGCCCGCGGGCGTCATCTCCATCACGCTTGGATCCCCGGAGAGCCACCTAAGAGTCTCATAGATTATCCTCTTCTGTAAGGCCTCGTCTTCCGTGGCCTTGACGGCTATGTCATAGGCAGCCCGTACGGTGCAGGGTATGCAGAGCAGATGGCTCTTCATTGCTAATGCTTCCCTTAAGCCTTTCCGCGGAGACCCTGAGGTACATGTAAAAGATGAATCTTCAGATTTGAATCTTAAGGGTTTCCATTCCGTATGGGTGATTATCAGGCGAAGAGCCGGAGTGGACGGCGCCTAAGCAAAGCGTGGGTCCATGCTTGAAGGGCTAAGCCGAAGGCTGATCTGTGGGGGCTGAGCGTCAAATCCAAAAGATTTAAAAGCGTAGAAACATGAGATTCTCAAAACCTCGTTTTCGGAGGTTTTGCTGCGTCTCAGGGCCGCTTAAGATTTAAGGCTAGACTCCATGAGAAGATGAATAGAGATGCGTGCCAAGTGGAAGAAGAAGAGGGTACGCCGCCAGAAGAAGAAGAGACAGAAGAGGCGTGCGAGATACAAGTAGACTTGAGGCTCAGCAAAGTTAATAGGTCGACTTAAGATTGAATATTAGAGTCTGGTGAGGAGTGAGTGGTGGATGCCGAGGTTCAGGCACACAGAACGGATAGTGAAGCTCCTTAGAAATAAGGAGAACATACGGGACATAGGCATAATCGCCCATATAGATCATGGGAAGACGACGATGACCGATAGCCTACTCGCTGAGGCTGGGCTTTTATCCCCTAAGATAGCTGGCGAGGCGAGGGCCCTCGACTATCTCGAGGAGGAGCAGAGGAGGGGGATAACGATCAAGACGGCGAACATATCCCTCCTACACGAGGCGGGCGGCAAGAGCTACATAGTCAACCTTATAGATACGCCGGGCCACGTCGACTTCACAGGGAAGGTCACGAGGGCGCTGAGGGCGATCGATGGGACGGTCGTCGTCGTTGACGCTGTTGAGGAGGTCATGGTTCAGACTGAGACTGTGACCAGGCAGGCCCTAAGCGAGAGGGTTAGGCCAGTCCTCTTCATCAATAAGATTGATAGGCTGATAAAGGAGCTCAAGCTCACTCCTGAAGAGACTCAGAAGAAGCTGATGCGCATAATCCGGGACTTCAACAACCTGATCGACGTTTACGGAGAGCCTGAATTCGGGAAGAAATGGAAGGTGGACGCCGCTAAGGGAAGCGTTGCGTTCGGCTCCGCCCTTCACAGGTGGGGATTCACGATCGAGATCGCGAAGAGGAAGGGGATAATGTTCGATGACATAGTCAAGGCGTACAGAGAAGACCGATACGAGGAGCTCCAGGAGATAGTCCCACTCCACGAGGCGATCCTCGAGATGGTTGTGAATCACCTCCCCAACCCGATCGAAGCCGCGAAGTACAGGATACCGAAGATCTGGAAGGGGGAGATGGACTCGGAGATAGGTCAGGCGATGCTGAACTGCGACCCAAACGGCCCAACGGTCATGTGCATAACGAATGTTCAGCTTGACCCACACGCCGGGATAGTCTCGACTGGCAGGCTCTTCTCAGGGGACATAAAGGAGGGAGACCAAGTCTACCTGGTTGGGGCGAGGAAGGGTTACAGGGTTCAGCAAGTCTCGATGTACATGGGGGCCTTCAGGGAGGTTGTGGATCACCTCGACGCCGGGAACATCGCGGCGATTCTCGGCCTTGATCAGGCGAGAGCCGGCGAGACGCTTGTGGATGCGAGGTTCTCGGATGTCATGGTCCCCTTCGAGAGGATCACTTACATCTCTGAGCCCGTCGTCACAATAGCCCTTGAGCCTAAGCATCCCAAGGATCTGCCGAGGCTGGTGGACGTGATGAATAGGCTCTCGATTGACGACCCTAACCTCGTGACTACTATCAATAAGGAGACGGGTGAGTATCTCCTCAGCGGGATGGGGGAGCTCCACCTCGAGATAGCGATCAAGTTCATGAAGGAGTATGCGCCTGGCTTAGAGATCATAACCTCGAAGCCGATAGTCGTCTACAGGGAGACAGTGAGCAAGCCGGGGATAATCGCCATGGCCAAGAGCCCGAACAAGCATAACAGGTTCTGGGTTCAGGTTGAGCCCCTCGAAGAGAGGGTCATAGAGATGATCGAGGAGGGCGAGATAGATGAGATCATGGGCAGGCGGAGAATAGGAGACGTCCTATACCAGAAGGCAGGCTGGCCCGTTGACGAGGCGAGGAACGTCTGGGCCCTCGAGGAGCACAGGAACATACTGATAGACCTAACGAAGGGGGTTCAGTACATGCGGGACGTCAGGGACATGGTGATCTCGGGGTTCAGATGGGCATGCCAGGCCGGGCCCCTATGCGAGGAGCCCATAAGGGGGGTGAAGGTTAAACTGATCGACGCCCAGCTCCACGAAGACCCAGTTCATAGGGGACCGGCCCAGATAATGCCGGCGATCAGGAGGGCGATCTTCGGCTCATTCCTGACGGGTGACCCCATCATCCTCGAGCCTATCTACCGGATCCAAGTCTCGGTTCCAGCCCAGTGGGTCGGCCAGGTCAGCAGCCTACTCAACAGGAAGCGCGGGAGGATACTCTCATCTGAGCAGAAGGGCGCCCTCCTAGCCGTGGACGGGTATATCCCGGTCGCGGAGACCTTCGGATTGGCCGCTGATCTTAGATCCGCAACCTCAGGCCACGCCTTCTGGCAGAGCCAGTTCAATCATTGGGAGAGGGTTCCGGAGAGCATTGCGAAGGAAGTCATCAATGAGATCCGGAGCAGGAGGGGGTTGCCGCCTGAGATCCCTGACGCGAAGAGGTTCATCGACGAGGCGTAGCCCAGATTATATATGGAAGCCCTCACTCCATGAATCTCCCAAGCCACTCCCTACAGTATCCTGACCCATCGCAGATCGACGTATTAAGCTCAGGAAAGCCCTCCCTGCATGAGGCGAAGGTCAAACCGTGCTTTAGGGCCTTCTCCCTCACCATCCTGATCATCCTGAGCCTCTTCTCATCATCCAAGTACTTATAGCCTGAGATCCACTCGCCGCTCCTGTAAGCCCTGAGAATCTTATCGTGGAGCTCAGGGCTCATGCTCCTCAAGGCGGAGAAGAACCCCGCAACAGGCTTCAGCGTGGAGGCCGTTATCTGCTTTACGCCTATCTCGGCCGATCTCGAGATTATGGCTTCTATGTCATCCTCATCCGTATTGACCGATGGGATTAACGGATCTATCCTCACAACCGTGGGTATCCCCTCGTCTGATATCGCCTTCAAGGCGGAGAATCTGATTTTTGGGGGCGGAGCATGAGGCTCAATCATCTCGGCTATTTCCCGTCGGGTGGTGGTTATCGTCATCGAGACGACGGTTCTCGTCCGCCTAAAGACATCCACATCCCTAACGGCGAGGTCCGACTTGGTGACTATGAGAAGAGGGAATCCCGCCTCCGCCAGGGCCTCTACGCACCGCCTGGTGACCTCGTATTTTCTCTCCATCGGCTGGTAGGGATCAGTCGCATCGCTGAGCATCACCGGAAGCCGCACCTTGGTGTTCTCAATCATCCCGGCGATCTCGTCCTTTAGGCTGAGGCGAGGAACAGTCGGCCCCCTGAAGCTCGGGAACTTCACGGCGTAGCAGTAGATGCATCCATGCTCGCATCTGCCCAAGTAAGTGTTCAAGTTATACTTTGGCGGGCACGTGCAGAAAGCAGACCTGACAATTCTGAAGAGGGGGAGCTTCATCTCTAAAGGTTCAGAATAAATTATCGGGTCCAATCATATAAAATGTGCGAGGAAGCCCATCTCCCGGCGATTATGGAATGCTATGAAAGCGATTTAAGACGCCTCGGGCATTGGATTAGTCAATGGAGATAGGGTTAGATCATGAACAGAAATGAATTCAGGAACCCCGGGAAGATCTACAGGCCTTCTCCGTTCTGGTCGTGGAACGACGAGCTGAGCATGGAGGAGCTCCGATGGCAGGTAAGGGAATTCGCGGATAAGGGATTCGGCGGATACTTCATGCACTCAAGGGTAGGCCTCCTCACAACGTATCTATCAGAGGAATGGATGAGATGCATCCGCACCTGTTTGGAGGAAGGGAAGAAGGCAGGCTTAGAGTCCTGGTTATATGATGAGGATAAATGGCCCAGCGGATTCGCGGGGGGCCTCGTCCCAGCTAGAAGCGATAGGTACCGCAATCGGTTCCTCAGCTATGAAGAGGCAAGGATCGAGGACCTACGCGGCCTGATGGATGACCCCGATGTCCAGGCGATATTCCAAGTCTCCTTCTCATCCCCACATGAGATAAGGAGCCTCAGCCGCGTGACAAGCCTCGAAGAGATCAGGGAAGAATGCAGACTATTGACGTTCAGGGTTAAGATTGACAGGAGCGGAAGCAACTGGTTCAACGGAGAGACCTATGTGGATCTTCTGAATCCGGAGACGACGGAGGAGTTTCTCAGGGTGACGCTTGATGCCTATGCGAGGGAGTTCGGAGAGGACTTCGGGGAGTTCATGCCCGGAATATTCACTGATGAGCCGAACTACGCCCGGGGGAATTACATTCCATGGACAGAG
>LUCF01000045.1:6877-7289 GCA_001593845.1 Candidatus Bathyarchaeota archaeon B63
TTCTCTTCTTTAAGGGCGACGGATACCGGAAGGGCCGCTATGACTTCTGGAGGACGGTCACCATAAGGTTCATCGAGTCGTTCACTCGGCCATACGCTGAGCGATGCGAAGAGTACGGGCTGATGCTGACGGGACACATGCTATGCGAGGATAACCTTGACATCCAAGTCAGGAAGACGGGGGCCGCCATGCCTCATTATGAGTACATGCAGCTACCCGGAATCGATCATCTTAACAGGAACATCGATAACCCCCTCACCCTGAAGCAATGCGCAAGCGTGGCTCATCAATTCGGCCGTAGAAGGGTCCTCTCGGAGCTCTTCGGATGCAGCGGGCACAGCATGACCTTCGAGGATCAGAAGTGGATAGCGGATTTCCATCTGGCGCTGGGGATCACATTCTTCTGTCCACA
>LUCF01000046.1 GCA_001593845.1 Candidatus Bathyarchaeota archaeon B63
TCATTTTTAATCTTTAATTGAGGATTAAGCTCAAAATTACGTATCATCTTCTAAAATGATTTACAAAAAAGATTTAAAAAGAAAAATGAAAATAAATTGATCCATTTTTCCTGAATTAATCAAAAAAGATCATTCTCTAAAAAGTTCGAAAATACATCTGAAAACTCCCAGATCAGCGCACCTCATAAGCGATGATGAATTAAAACCATCCTTTTCATCTCGTTTTCATTCTTCTTCACCATAAACGTTTTCCTAAAAGAACGATGCCCCCACCTGGCCTTCCGACAGATTTAAGTATGAGATTTGTAATGTCGAAAGGTTGAGTGACGAGGTTCAGAAAAGCCGATAGAAGGGTGAGTTTGATGGAGTACGTCTATGCAGCTATGCTCTTGCATAGGGCCGGCAGGCCTATTGATGAAGAGAACATAACCAAAGTACTTGAGGCCGCTGGGATACAGACAGACCCGGCGAGGGTGAAGGCCCTTGTAGCCGCGCTGTCCGAGGTTGATATTGACGAGGCGATAAAGACGGCCCCAACCATGATCGCCGCGGCTCCCACGGCCGCTCCTGAGGCGGCGCCGGCGGCTGAGGAGAAGCCTGAGGCAGAGAAGGAAGAAGAGGAGGAGAAGAAAGAGGAGGAGGCTCTGGAGGGGCTCGGGGCTTTATTCGGCTAGGCGGATACGATCGGAGAACCTTCAGTAGCCTTTACTTTTCCTTTGCTGCAGAGACCCCGGGCCTGTTAAATGTGCATATGGCATATTTATTAGTTAAGTTAGAATCTTGTTATTGTTGTCGCATGATGGTGTTCCCTGGCGGAGATGATGCCGATGCGGCTCTCTGAAGAGGAGTATCACTTGTCCTTCTTCGATGAGTACGGATATGTTAGGAAGCAGTGTCCAAAGTGCGGGGAATACTTCTGGACCATGAATCCGGATCAAAGCCTATGCGGTGAATCCACGGCTCACGGATGCGCAGATTACACGTTTATTAATGATCCCCCAACGCGCAGGGCATACAGCCTCAGGGAGATGAGAGAGGCCTTCTTGTCATTCTTCGAGGGGAAGGGCCATACCCGCATAAAGCCGTACCTCTTGGTCGCCCGTTGGAGGGACGACCTCTACTTCACAAATGCGAGCATAATAGACTTTCAGCCATACGTGACTGAGGGGATCATCCCCCCACCGGCTAATCCGCTCGTTATCAGCCAGCCCTGCGTCAGGTTTCCAGACATAGAGAGCGTAGGTTCAACCTTCGGTCGGCACCTCACGATCTTCGAGATGGGGGGCCATCATGCATTCAATTATCCGGATAGGGAGGTTTACTGGAAAGACCAAACAGTAAGGTATCATCATGAATTCGTAACCGAGACGCTCGGCGTGAAGGATGAGGAAGTAATCTACAAGGAGGGAATCTGGTCGGGAGGCGGAAACGCTGGGCCGGATGTGGAGAGCATCATCAGGGGGCTGGAGGTGGCGACGCTCGTCTTCATGAAGTACAAGGTCGTCAATGATGATTTCATAGAGCTCCCAATAAGGACTGTTGATACGGGATATGGGATAGAGCGGCTAACATGGCTCTCCCAAGGATGCCTAAGCGGATTCGAGGCCATCTACGGCGGTCTCCTGGACAAGATCGTTGAGATGGCTGGAGTCGAGCTTCCAGACAGGAAGCTCTTAATGGAGGTCTCGAAGGCCTCCGGGCTTATAGAGATCTCCAAGACGTCAAGCCGAGCTGAGAATTGGAGAAGAGTAGCGGAGAGGATAGGCGTTGACCCGCATGAACTCAGCGGGCTGGTTGATCCCCTTGTGAATGTGTATGCGATAGCGGATCACACTAAATGCATGACCTTCCTCTTGGCTGAGGGTGTGGTCCCATCCAATGTCCGTGAAGGATACCTGACCAGGCTGCTTATAAGAAAGACATGCAGGCTTCTCCGGAACCTATCGATTGAGGATAGGCTCTTCGATATCGTCGAGATGCAGATAGCCCTATGGTCCAAGGATTTTCCGCATCTGAAGGAGATGCGCGATGAGATCCTTGAGCTCCTCTCAATAGAGAGGGAGAAGTACGAACAGACCCTATCGAGGGGCAGAGGGCTTGTTAAGAGGATGATCCGGGAAAGAAGGGCCAAGGGGGCTGGTGTGATCTCCTTGGATGACCTGGTTGAGCTTTACGACTCCCACGGCCTAACTCCTGAGGTTGTGAGCGAGATGGCGGAGGCCGAGGGCGTGGAGATATCCACCCCGGAGAACTTCTATAGATACGTCGCGGAGAAGCATATGGGGGCCCCCGAAGTTGAAAGGGCGCCGATGGCTGAGGGCATCGAAGACTTGGAGGATGAATTCTCCGATCTGCCTGAGACCGGGAAGCTCTATTATGAGGACGCCTACATAAAGCAGTTCAAGGCGAGGGTCATCCGGGTCTCAGGGGAACGGGTGGTCCTGGATAAGACGGCCTTCTATCCGGAGGGCGGCGGGCAGCCGGCTGATAGGGGCTACTTTGAGTTCGACGGTAAAAGATCAAAAGTTAAGGATGTGCAGAAAATAGCGAATGTGATAGTTCACTTTCTGGAGGGACCCATCCCAAACGAGGGGGAGATGATACTCGGGAGAATCGACTGGGGACACAGGATCAGCCTGATGAGGAGCCACACGGCCACGCATATAATAATGGGCGCGGCTAGGAGAATCCTTGGGGAGCACGTCTGGCAGGCTGGAGCTCAAAAAGGGGCGAAAAGAAGCAGGCTTGACATCTCCCATCCGAAGAGGCTGAGTCCCAAGGAGATAAGGGAGATAGAGAGGCTCGCTAACAGGGTCGTCATGGAGAATAGGCCTGTAGAGACATTCTGGATGCCCAGAGAGGAGGCTGAGAGAGAGTACGGGTTCAGGATATACCAGGGCGGAGTCGTCCCTGGCAGGGAGATAAGGATCGTCAAAGTTAACGGTTGGGACGTGGAAGCATGCGGGGGAACCCACTGTAGGTCGACTGGGGAGGCGGGATTGATCAAGATAATCCGAACGGAGAGGATTCAGGACGGCGTAGAGAGGATCATATTCAGCGCAGGAGAATCAGCGGTGGAGGCCGTGCAGGAGGCCGAGGATAGGCTTCTCCGGGTCGCTGAGGCCCTCGAGGTGCAGCCTGAGAGGGTAGAGAAGACGGTTCATAACGTAGTCTCAGAGTGGAGGGAGCTAAGGAAGGAGAGGGAACGCCTCACAGATCTGCTGGCCTCATTTCTGGCTGAGGATTACCTTGCGAAGGCCGAAGAGGTTGCGGGCGTCAAGCTTGTATCTAAAGCCGTGAAGGCGGATTGGGCTGATATAGATCTGCTCATAAAGGTCTCCAGCAAGATCATCAAAAGTGATGGGAGAGCCGTCTCCGTTCTGATATGCATCGATGAGAATGCGCGGCTTGTCGTCAACGTCGGGGAGGAAGCGCGGAGACTCGGAGTGGATGCCCGTGAGATTGCCAGGGAAGCTGGGGCCAAATTGGGAGGCGGGGGAAGCGGGAAGCCAGAATTTGCGCAGGGAGGCGGAACACGCACGGAAGGGGCTGATGAAGCCCTGAAAAGGGCTAAAGAGGTCATATTAAGGATGCTTAAGGGGTGATCATGTGTCATTCGATTGGAGAGAGATTGAGGAGAAATGGAGGAAGGAATGGGAGAAGGCCAAGATCTTCGAGGCTGACCCAGACCCGAAACGGGAGAAGTGCTTCGTCACCTTCCCGTATCCATACATGAACGGCCCTCTGCACCTGGGCCACGGATTCACCGCAACCCGAGTCGATGTCTATGCCAGGTACAAACGCATGCGGGGATTCAACACGCTCTTTCCATGGGCGTGGCACTGGACGGGCGAGCCGATTTTAGGAGCAGCCCTCAGAGTGAAGAGTGGCGACCCAGAGATGATAAGGGCCCTCAAGGAGATCGACGGCGTACCGGAGGAGGAGCTGAAGAAGTTCGTCGACCCCATCTATATGGCCCGCTACTACACCTCTGAGGGCAGGGAGGCGGTGAGGAAGATCGGATTCTCAGTCGACTGGAGGAGGGAGTTCCACACAACATCCCTTGAGCCGACATACAGCCGCTTCATCGAGTGGCAGTATGAGACCCTGAGGAGGAAGGGCTATGTGGTGAGGGGAACCCACCCGGTCGTCTGGTGTCCGAACTGCAGAAGCCCAACAGGAGATCATGACCGCCTCGAGGGTGAAGGGGTCTCAGCTGAGGAGTACGTCCTCCTGAAGTTCCAGTTCAACGATGCTTATCTGCCGGCCGCCACATTCAGGCCTGAGACGATATACGGCGTGACAAACATGTTCCTGAACCCGGATGCTGATTACGTCGAAGCAGTGGTGGACGGCGAGAAATGGATAATCAGCAGGGAGGCCGCCTCGAAACTCTCCGAGCAGCTAAAGAGCGTCAAGGTTCTACGTGAGTTCAAGGGAGCTGAGCTCATCGGGGAGTACTTCGTGGACCCGATAAGTAAGAGGAGGCTCCCCATACTTCCAGGATGGTTCGTTGACCCCGAATCAGCAACGGGGGTCGTATACAGCGTCCCAGCACACGCGCCAGCAGACTGGATCGCACTTAAGGACCTGATTAACAAGCCTGATGTGCTGAGGAAGTTCGGGATCGACCCGGAGGTTGTTAGAGGGATAAAGCCCATCTCGCTTATTGAGGTTGAGGGGTACGGCGATTACCCGGCGGTTGAGATAATCGAGAAGATGGGCATCAAGGATCAGTTTGACCCCAGAGTAGACGAGGCGACATCAACGATCTACAGGAAAGAATTTCACACCGGCGTGCTGAAGCCGATCACCGGTAAATACGCCGGAAAAAGAGTTCAAGACGTGAAATCTGAGCTGATAGAGGATTTCAAGCAGGTCGGCATAGCGGATATCATGTATGATCTGCCCGAGAAGGTTGTGTGCAGGTGCACAACGAGATGCATCGTGAAGGTCCTCTCAGACCAGTGGTTCCTGAAGTATTCTGATCCTGAATGGAAGGAGATGGCTCATGAAGCCGTTGATGAGGCGCGGATATACCCCGAGGAGGCGCGGGCATACTTCCACGACAAGATCGATTGGCTGCATGACTGGGCATGTGCAAGGCGGACGGGCTTGGGAACCCCCCTGCCGTGGAGTCCCGGATGGATAGTTGAGACCCTGAGCGACTCGACGATCTACATGGCCTTTTACACGATAATCAAGCTGATTCGGCAGCACAACATAAAGGCTGAACAGCTGACAAACGAGGTCTTCGATTACATCTTCTTGGGCATGGGCAACCCGGAAGATCTAGCAGAAGAATCAGGAATAGCCGCGGGTCTCCTAAAGGAGATGAGGAGAGAATTCACCTATTGGTACCCGGTTGATTTAAGGGTCTCGGCTAAGGAGCTCGTTCCGAATCACCTGTCCTTCTTCATCTTCCAACACACTGCATTGTTTCCACGGGAGTTCTGGCCCAGAGCAATAGGCGTGAACGGGATGCTCTCGATAGAAGGAAAGAAGATGTCGAAGTCGAAAGGTAACTTCCTGACTCTGAGTAACGTCGTTGATAATTTCGGCGCGGACGTCACCAGGCTGACGCTGATGCTGGGCGCCGAGGGCATGGATGACCCTGACTGGCGAGTGGAGAACGCAAAGAGCATAGACTCGAGGCTTAGGGCCCTATACAGATTAATCGGGGAAATAGTCAGCCTCCAAGGGGACTCTGAGATGCAGAACATAGACCGATGGTTAATATCCGTCATTCAGGGAAGAATCAAATCCGTCACAGAGGCTATTGAAACCTTAAGGACCAGAACAGCCGCGGAAGTCGCCCTCTTTGAGGTCTGGAACGACATTCGGTGGTATCTCAGACGAGCAAAGAAGCGAAATCCGAATACGCTGAGGGAGGTCGCGGAGATGTGGATCCGCCTCTTAGCCCCATTTACACCTCACTTATGCGAGGAGCTCTGGCATCTGATGGGAAATGAGGGGTTTGTATCCACGGCGGAGTGGCCTAAATACGACGAGGGCAAGGTCGATGTGAAGGCGGAGGAATCCGAGAGCCTAATCAGGAACCTCATGGCTGACACCGCTAGCATAATAGGGGTGACGAAGATGACGCCTAAGAAGATCTGCTATTACGTTGCTTCCGGATGGAAATGGAGATCCTACCTGGAGATGATTAGGGAGTCATTGGAGACGAAGATTGAGATGAGAACAATAATGAGGGAGCTCATGAAAGATCCTGAGCTGAGAAGGGAGGCCAAGAAAATCTCAGTCTTCGTTAGCAAGGCGCTGCAGGAGATAAATGCTATGCCGACGGATCAGAAAAAGCGGAGGCTGAAAGCCGGAGAACTGGACGAAGAAGCCCTGCTGAAGGAGGCGAAGAGATTTCTGGAGAAGGAGTTCAAAGCAGAGATCCTCGTCTATAAAGAGGAAGATCCGCTGCGGTATGACCCCAAGAATAGGGCAAACCTGGCAAAGCCTTATCGACCGGCGATATACATCGAGTGAAAGCCCCTTCAGGCAATTTTTAGCTTCGAAAATAAAAGGAAAATAGAAATCTAAAATCAGAGACCTGCGAAAGGATGATGCTTCTCAGCGTACCTTTGCTGAGAGCTGAGCCAGGATCTTCTTGGCGTATTTTACCCGGCTAATTTTTCTCCGGCAGTCTCAGAGTGAGGCGCCCAGTATCTCTGCAATTGCCTTTACTATTTCCTGGGGGTGGGGAGGACAGCCTGGAATGTAGAAGTTCACCGGGATTATGCTGTCAGGCGGTTCAACCATGGTACCC
>LUCF01000047.1 GCA_001593845.1 Candidatus Bathyarchaeota archaeon B63
CCGCCAGCCGAGAATGCGTAGCCGGTTGAGCCGACCTGAGAAGCTACGATGACGCCGTCAGCCCTGCATTCCATGACGACATCGCCGTTCTTCCTTATCCTCATGTGCAGGAGCTTTGCGAGGTGCCTAGAAGTAACGAAGACCTCATTCAAGGCGTCTGGAAGCCTCTTCCCCCCGAGGAAGGAGGCGATCTTGCTGTACCGCTCAATCGTGTAATCTCCCCTCAAGTATCTTTCCACAGCGTCAACGGCCCCTTCCGGGGGAACCTCAGCGAGAAAGCCCCGGACCCCCATGTCAACGGCGAGTATTGGGGGCTCAGGCTTCGGAATTCGTAGGCAAGTCCTCAGTATCGTGCCGTCCCCGCCGATCGTCACGATCAGGTCAGCCCTCATCCCCTCAAGCGGGACGGAATCGGCGTCCATTTTCATCAGCTTCGCCAGGCTGGACTCCAATAGAACCTTGAATTTTTCCCTTTTAAACCGGTTAGCTATCCTCGCAGCGACGGAGATCGCCTCTTCACGGTCAGTGCGGGCGACTATGCCTACTGTCCCAGCCAAACTCTCACACGCCGAGATAACCTATTAAGTCATGACTATTAAACTCTTAAGGATGCATCTCGTCCTCTCAGACCCATTCTCCTCCTATTCTCTGTCATTCCCGGATTTAAGCCTCATCGCCGGGAGGATGAGATAGCCACGATCTGGTAAACTATAAAAGCCCACATGCCAAAATGGATATGCAGATCCGATGGGGGATTGATGTGTGAGCAAGCCGGTGGACGTTGGAAGCCTCAAGACGGGTAGCTACGTGATCGTGGATAATGAGCCGTGCCGAATAGTTGACTTAACGAAGTCTAAGCCTGGAAAGCATGGCGCCGCTAAGGCTCGCGTGGTCACGATAGGGGTATTCGACGGTGTGAAGAGGAGCTTCGTTAAGCCGGTCGACGCGAAGGTGGAGGTGCCCATAATCGAGAAGAGAACCGGACAGGTGATCTCCACCATGCCGAACGCCATCCAGATAATGGATCTGGAGACCTATGAGATCTTCGAGACTCCTCTTCCTGATGATGAGGAGTTGAGGTCGAGGCTCAGCGGAGGCGTAGAGGTGGAGTACTGGCGCATCCTAGGAAGAACGAAGATCATGAGGGTGAAGTAGACCGGAAGGCCGCGGTTATACCCTGCCCCTCCGCCTTATTTCTCCCACAACCTCCCCAATTATCGATAGGGCCCTCTCGATATGACGCCTCTCAATTCCCCTATGAGTCACGAATCTAATCCTCGTCTTGCACATCCTGCTCACGAGGACCCCGCGGGCCTTAAGTTTCTCAATGAACATCTCGGCTGAGGCTCCGAGGCCATCGAGGCTGCATATGACTATGTTCGTCTGAACCGTCCGCAGGTCCAGGCTTATCCCATCGATCTTGGCCAGTCCCTCGGCTAGGAGACGGGCGTTCTTGTGGTCCTCCTCCAACCGATCGATCATCCTCTCCAAGGCGATTATCCCGGGAGCCGCGATTATTCCTGCCTGACGCATCCCTCCGCCCAGCATCTTCCTTATCCTCCTAGCCTTCTCTATGAACGCTTCGCTCCCGACGACTATGGACCCCACTGGGCAGCTGAGGCCCTTCGAGAGGCTGAACATCAAGTTATCGACGTGCCTCGTGAACTCCTTAACATCCACCTTCAATGCAACAGCCGCATTGAAGATTCTGGCGCCGTCCATATAGAGCCTCAGATCATGATCCTTCGCCACCTCGCTGATAGCCCTTATCTGGGAGGGGGTCACCACGGTCCCGCCGGCCAAGTTATGCGTGTTCTCTATGCATACGAGCGTCGTCCCGGCGTGATGCAGAGAAGCCGGTTTAATGGCTGCTTCGATGTCATGCGGATCCATAACGCCCATCTCACCCTTAACGGGTATCGGGAGAACCCCAGCGACCGCGGATATCCCGCCTAACTCATACCAGTAAATGTGCGATTCAGCCTCAAGGATGGCGCTCTCTCCACGTCTCGTGTTAGCCATCACCGCTACGAGATTGGCCATCGTTCCGCTCGGCACGAGGAGGGCCGCCTCCTTACCCATCTTCTCAGCCGCCAACTCCTCGAGCTGATTCACTGTGGGGTCCTCCCGGTAGACATCGTCGCCGAGCTTCGCGTTTCTAATAGCCTCCAGCATCTCCTCGGTGGGCAACGTAACCGTGTCGCTTCTAAGGTCGATATAACTAGAGGTCTCATCTCCATCCATAAGGATGATCACCTTGAGGATACACCAACAGAAAATATTAATAAACCTTATTTCCGCCCCTGGTGAAAGAGGACATACGGGTCCTCCATTGGGGAAGAATACATTTAAGAGCCGCCTTCATTAATAAGGAATAAACGCGCATGGCGCAAGTGAACCCATCCACGCCTGGAGCGGCTGAATTTGGTCCTTGAAAGGCTCGGCTCTTCTCTTTATGAGTCCCTGAAGAAGCTTCTCCGAGTCTCTTCGATAGATGAGGCCGCGATAAAGGGGCTTGTCAGGGACCTTCAGCGGGCATTACTCCAGGCTGACGTTAATGTGCATTTGGTTCTGGACCTATCGAAACGTGTAGAGGCGAGGGCCTTAGGGGAGAAGATCCCCCCAGGGGTCTCGAGGAAGGAACATGTGATCAAGGTCGTATATGAGGAGCTCACACGCTTCCTCGGGGAGAAGCCCGTCCCGCTCAGGGTAACACCGGGCAAGAGGAACGTATTCATGCTCGTGGGGATTCAAGGCTCAGGGAAGACAACGACCGCGGCGAAGCTCGCCAGGTACTTCCAGAAGCGGGGATATAAGGTGGCCCTGATATCCGCGGACACCTACAGGCCTGGGGCATACGCGCAGCTCAGGCAGCTGGCAAGCCGGATAAACGTTCCGACTTATGGGAGTGAGGGCGGGGGAGACGCTGTTAAGGTAGCATTGGAGGGGCTGAGGAGGTTTGAGGGCTTCGATGTTGTTCTTATCGATACCGCTGGTAGGCACAAGGACGAGAAGAGCCTAATCGAGGAGATGAAGCATCTGGAAAGGACTGTTCAGCCAGACGAGATAATAATGGTCATAGATGGGACGATAGGTCAGCAAGCAGCGGTGCAGGCCGAGGCCTTCCATAAGGCAACGCCGATAGGCTCGATAATCGTTGCGAAGCTAGACGGCTCGGCTAGGGGCGGAGGAGCCCTCTCAGCCGTCGCCGCGACGGGCGCCCCAGTCAAGTTCATCGGGACCGGCGAGAAGATCGAGGATCTCGAGCATTTCGATCCGCCGCGGTTCGTCGGCCGGCTTCTGGGCATGGGTGATCTTCAGGGCCTGATCGAGAAGGTCCGGGAGGCTGAGGTTAGGGTTCCCGAGAAGAAGGCTAAGGCGTTCCTCAGCGGGAAGTTCACGCTTGCGGATATGTACGAGCAGTTTGAGGCGATGCGGAGCATGGGGCCGCTCAGCCGCGTATTAAAGATGCTGCCCGGATTCGGCTATGACTTGCCCGATGAGGCGATGAACCTGGCTGAGGAGCAGATGATGAAGTGGAAGGCCATAATCCAGTCGATGACCCCTGAGGAGAGGGTGAACCCCAGAATAATAAAGGGCTCCAGGATGAGGAGGATCGCTAGGGGATCCGGGACATCAGAGAAGGACGTGAAGGAACTGATCCAGCAGTATAACAGGCTTAGGAAGCTCCTCAAGTCCTTCAGGAGAAGGAGGCTTCCGTTCCTCGGCAAGAGATTCCCGATGTGACACTTTGAGCCTCAAGGGCTTGCGCTCCTCATGCATTCCAGGATCGGCGGATCGATTGTTTTTTAGGGCTGAGATGGCATGCCGATTAAAAAGGATGATTCGATCCCCGCCTTGAAGGAGTAAACCTTAAAACGCTGATCGTCAAAGAATAAAGACGAGTCATATGGAGCGGTTTCTCCCAATACTCTCAGCGATCCAGACGAGGTTAAGAGAGATTCTGGCTAGAAACGAGGATTACATGTCCTCATGGAACCTGGCGAAGATAGGCGACGTAGGCGAGGACCTCATTAGACTCGCCCGAGACATGTACCCGCAGCTAATCGAGGTTGAGCATAGGATACTATTTCAGTCCATCAGGGAGGCTGGGCTTGGAATAACGGCGAAGGTGGAGGAGATCCGGAAGGGAGAATTGAGCGAGGATGATAAGGCGTACTTCAGAAACGTTCATGAGGCCCTCGGAAACATATGCGGGAAGATTGAGACGGGGGAGTATTACAGGGCGCTTCTGGAAATAGCCGAGAAGAAGAGGAAGGAGCGTCTATCACCCCCATAGAGCAGAAAGACGGAGAGGAGTTCCCTTCTGGTCCCCAATTTCCATTCTAAATTGAGGTGGTCGACTTGCAGATCGAGTTGAAGGGCCGCCCGGTAACATCCGGATCAGCAGTCGGGGAGGCCCTGGTCTCTAAGAAGCCGATCAGCTTCCTCGGGGGGGTCAACCCGGAGACGGGGGAGATAATCGAGAGGGGCCATGACATTAACGGCCACCTGCTTAAGGGGGTCATCCTCTGTTTCCCCCACGGCCACGGATCAACAGTTGGGAGCTACGTTCTTTACTCCCTCGTAAAGAGGGGGGTCGGCCCTAAGGCCATCGTCAATGAGGTCGCTGACCCAGTTGTTGTTGTGGGAGCCGTAATCGCTGGGATCCCCATGGTGGACAGGATCGACATATGCCGGATCAGAACGGGGGACATCATCGAGGTCGACGGGGATAGGGGGACGGTGAAGATACTCAAGAGGGCTGGGACTTGTACCTAAGCAGGGAAGAGGAGAGGATCTACGAGGGAGAGGAGGGCTGGGCATACCAGATAGCGATGAGGATCCTGGTGAAGCTGGGCGACCTCTTCGAGGCTGAAAGGCTGATCCCAATAGAATCAGCTCATGTCTCAGGCGTCTCCTACAAGACTCTGGGCGACGCGGCCATCGAGTTCCTCGAGGCGCTGGCGGAGGAGGGGGCGAAGACGAGGGTTAGGTCCACAGCGAACCCAGCAGGGATCGACTACGATCACCTGGAGGAGATGGTTGATCTTCCCGTGGCGCTTCAGAGGCAGAGGAGGATAATCGAGCTGTACCGAGGCATGGGCATAAGCCCAGTCTTGACCTGCACTCCATACTACATAAGGAGGCCTACGGAGGGGGCGCACTTGGCATGGGCGGAGTCCTCAACGGTCATCTACGCCAACTCCATCCTGCATTCCTGGACGAATAGGGAGGGGGGGCCAAGCGCGCTGGCGGCCGCGCTGATCGGGAAGACCCCGGATTATGGGGTTCATAAGCCGGAGAACCGTGAGCCAAGCGTCCTTGTGAGGGTTGAGGCGCCACTCAGGGATGAAGCGGATTATGGGGCTCTAGGGATCCATGTGGGAAGGATGCTGAAGGACGAGGTTCCCGTCTTCGAGGGCTTATCAGGCACCGAGGAGACCATGCTGAAGCACCTCGGGTCGGCCTTGGCATCCAGCGGCATGACCTCGATCTTTTATCCATGCATCTCATGCCGGGGAAGCCGGGCGGACCTCGAGAGGCTGATCGTTGGGCTGGATGATCTGAACGGGGCCTCCGAGGATCTCTCTACTGTTAATCGGGAGCCGGACATGATCTTCATCGGGTGTCCCCACTGCTCAGTCAAGGAGGTCAGGCGGGTCGCCCTGAAGCTCAGGGGCAGCAGGGTAAGAGATGGCTTGAGGTTCTGGGTCTGCACCTCGAGGTTCGTGAGGAGGAAAGCCTGGAGATACGTGGATATCATTGAGGCTGCTGGTGGAAGGGTGATAACGGATACATGCGCCGTTGTGACTTGGCTTAAGGAGATTGGCGTCGATGTCTTGATGACGAACTCCGCGAAGACCGCCTATTATGCACCTACAATGAACGGCGTTGAGACGGTCTATGCATCCCTCGACCGGTGCATAGAAGCCGCCTGCCAAGGGTGAAGGATGAGTAAACCATCTGTAGGCTTAGGGAGGCCCCTTCAGTTTTCTAATCGTCTCCTCAGCCCTCCCCGTTAATGGCGTACGCGCCTTCTCAAACCTTTCCTTCGGGATGTTCAATGGGCGGGTGGCGTCGATGCCCATCTTCGATGTTAAGCCCGTCTCCTGGTCGGCTGAGGGATCCAGGGTTGACCCCCTCGCGTCAGGTATGATTATCAGGTCATTGCTCGCCTGAAACCTGAGGGCCACCGCCCACTCAACCTCTTCTGGATTGAAGATGTCGATGTCCGAGTCCACGACTATCGCGTGCTTGAGGCTCGGATGAGCAGCGAACGCTGCTAGGAGGGCGGTCTTTCCGTCTCCTTCCGTCTGCTTCTCGATGGAGATCACCGCGTGCAGCCATCCGCATCCGCCTATCGAGAGGTTCACAGCCTTAACGCTCGGCAGGGCCCTCGAGACAGCCTCGTAGATAGCGGCCTCCCTGGGCAGCCCCATGAGAAGCCTATGCTCCGGCCCTCCTGGGAGGAGCGCCTGGTAAATGTAGCCTCTCCTATGCATGACGTTAAGTATCTCTACGACGGGTT
>LUCF01000048.1 GCA_001593845.1 Candidatus Bathyarchaeota archaeon B63
AAAATGAAAACGCGGATTTCCAACTTCCCCCTTACCCATTAGAATAGGGATTAATCAACCCAGAATGTCCGTTTCATAATCCTTGCCTCCCTCCTAATTATTATCCAATGGAATTAAAATTTTCGTGGGGACTGTGGGGGAGGATGAGGTCCCGTAAAGATTAGAGCAACCGTTTCAACAGCGACTCCGAAAGGTCCATATTTTGATGCTTCATCTCAGCTTGGCCGGCATTATCCTTTGATTAAGAATCTCATGCTTCACTTCTAGTTCGTCTTATGGGCTGTCGCCCGATGATCCGTAGTTTTTATGTCTTCGATCTTCATCTCATGGGGCTCTCCAGATGGATGACCTTTAAGACCTGCTCGTAGTATCTAGGTCCATGGGTCAATGTTATCTGATGGAACTTCTCGTTCGGCGTCTCGACTTCCTCCAAGTTCCCCTCAACCAGCACCTCCTCATCCTCCTCAGCCTGCATCCTAAACTCCTCAACATATGAGATGATGCGCCTGACATCGCTGACTCTCGGGCCCCTCAACGTCTTGAGGAGCTCGATCTCGTATATTGACGGCATGTATGGGCCCTCCGAGCAGTCCCTTATTTTCGCTACAGATCTTATCCATCCCCTCCATGTTATTCTCATCTGGTCGCTGTACTCGTTTCGGATCTCGCACCACTTCTTTACGGGTTCAAACTCAACCTTGATCTGCCTCCCAGCCTCCTCATCATGGAGGATGGCGTAGATCATCTTTCGGCGCTGATGGGCCTGGAACTCCTCCAAGCTGTAGTTGAGGAACCTCCAGCATCCCTTTTCCGCGGCTTCCGGAGCGTCAAACTCGTTCCGCAGCGGCGAGTCCCTCTCTCGGTAAATATCCTTAAGCATCTCTAGGAGCCTCCTCAGCTCTCTGCCTCCGTATATAATTAGATCTATGTCTGAGAATCTGGGGTGATGGAAGCCGTGGAGAAGGGAGCCGAAGACCCCGAAGTCCCCACTTGAGAGTCCAGAGCGGCTTGTGATCATATCAATCACGAAGTGCAACGCCCTCAACAGTTCATCACGAGGCTCCTCCCTCAGAAGTCTCCGTAGCCTCACATCTGGCCTCCGCATTTCCCTTATATCCCTCTCATAGACCCCGACAAGCCTCCTCCTCAGCGGCCTGTAATAAACCGTATATTTTGGATAGTAGCGGAGGATGAACCTCAACCCCTCATCCGAGTAAAATTTATAGAAGACCCGGGAGCCAGCCTGCCTAGGCGCCTTAGGATTCCCGGATCTAAAGATCTCTGAGGGCGCATACTCAACATCGCAGACGTACCCGCCGGGAGGATGGAAGTACCCATAGACCCTAAAGATTATATCCTCGGAGACCAGGACAGCGTCGCGGTCTCTAAGCATCAACTGCCCCCGCCCCTCTCCGCCTCAAATCCCTACGGGCCTTATGTACTCCTCATCGCTTATACCCGTCCCGACGACGACCCAGTAATAGTAATCCCCAGTCTCGTTATGCTCAACCCTCTCCAGCATCCCTGAGACATGGACGCACCAACCAGCATGGGCGATGTTCCTGTAACAACCTATCATAGAGACTACCTTCTCAGGCCTCTCCGACCCATGGAGAATTGAAGTCTCATCTAGGGGTCGGTAATCGGAGATCCCGTAGATGGCTGGGCGGAACATCGCCTCCCCATCGTCTGAGATGATGCATCGGAACCTCACAGGCCTTATCGGCCTGTATGAGTAATCCCCATATCTCGCATAAATCTCCTCCGTCCTCCTGACAGCCACGTAGTTAAAGGCCACATCTCCGTAGCGGCACCTATGCATCCTGACCCTATCCGTCCAGTTCCTCGCTATGTGCTTGAGCTCCCCATCGCTAATAAGTCTCTTGACAGCCTTCTCAACCCTCCGGAAGTTTCTCGACCCGTAGACTGCTACGTCAATGTCTGAATCTTCGGTATGCATCCCCAAGGCTATTGACCCGTGAATTCCGAACTCTTCAGCCTCAACGCCGGACTGCTCAGATAGAAAGGCTATAAGCTCCAACGCTGAGCTCTCTAATCGATCCTTACGGTTTTTATGCATGAGCTTCTTCAGGCACGTCTTAGCCTCGAAGATCCTCCTGATCATGCGGGTCGGCGCGCTGATCATGGTCTTACCCCGGTAGGGACAATAGTAGATGTAATCGGGGAAGTTCTCCATGAACGTCTTCAAGATGACATTGTAGTTTCTGGCTGTGTAGAGCCTCTCAGCCCTCACGAGAGCCCGCTCACCGAGCCTCCATCTTCTCTTGAGATAGCGGATCTCGAATAGGTGCTGCAGATCCGCTGGGATGTACTTCAGGAATGAGAATATGCGGTCAGAGGGATGCTCGTAGCCGAAAACGTAGAATATGAAGCCCTCATCTGTTATGAATGCGTCGCCGTCCCTGGGAAGCCAGCTCCCCATCAAGTCTCCCACGTGATATCAGCGCCATCAAGATCAAGGATAAGGGTGAAAGCTCCCTTTTAATCCTTCTGGCCCTCCCCCGTTATCCGGAGCGGCTCTAGGCCCTCAGCCCCCTAACACGGTTTCTCAGGTCCCAATCTTCTGCGTGATGCTGATTGAATGGATATGTGAACTCCTCATCCATCTTCCTTTTTCAATTTACAGAATTTTGTCTAGAGCGGAGCGGCTGATGCTGATCGGCAGGCATTCACTTCTGAAGCGGTCTCAAAAATCCGCAAAATCGGCTTCTTCGGCGGTTTTTCTTCTTTTTCTAGAAGATAAATAATCTAAAAAATTAGATAAATATGCTTAAATTTCTGTATCATATTTATTTCGAATGTTCGCTTATCATGGATTTACGCGTGAGGGTACATCCCCACCGATGCGAGGAATAGGCCTTGAAATACGTGAGAAAAAGGGATGGGAGATTAGAGGAGTTCGACAGTAACCGAATAGCAAACGCGATATGGAAAGCCGCGAGGGCAGTCGGCGGTAAGGATAGGGAGCTCGCGAAGCGGCTGAGCGACCAGGTAGTCGCGGAGCTGGAGAAGCGCTTCGGAGAAGATGGGGTTCCAACAGTTGAAGAGATCCAGGACATGGTTGAGAAGGTCCTGATAGAGAATGGGCATGCAAAGACCGCTAAGGCCTACATACTCTACCGTAAGCAGCATCAGGACCTTAGGGAGCTCGCAGCCCTCCTTAGCTCCTCAGACCTCGTTGAGCAGTACCTCGACCTAGCCGACTGGCGGGTCCGAGAGAACGCGAATATGAGCTACTCGCTTCAGGGGCTGAACAATTATCTCTCATCCACAGTGATCGCTAAGTACTGGATCAGCCGCGTCTACCCGCCGAATATCGCGGATGCGCACTTCTCAGGGGACATGCATATCCATGACCTCGGCGTCCTAGGCCCATACTGTGTGGGGTGGGACCTGAGGGATCTCCTAATCTCTGGGTTCGGAGGGGTTCCCGGGAAGATCGAGAGCAAGCCGCCCAAGCATTTCAGGACGGCTCTCGGACAGGTTGTGAACTTCTTCTATACGCTTCAGGGGGAGGCCGCTGGCGCCCAGGCCTTCAGCAACTTCGATACTTACCTCGCCCCATTCATAAGGTATGATGGGCTCAGCTTCAGGGAGGTCAGGCAGGCCCTTCAGGAGTTCTTCTTCAACATTAACATCCCCACTAGGGTTGGATTCCAGACGCCGTTCACGAATGTCACCCTAGACCTAAACATTCCTAGCTTCATGGAGGAGGAGCCCGTGATCCTCGGCGGAAGACCGATGGATGATACTTACGGCGAGATGCAGGAGGAGATAGACATCTTCAACATAGCCTTCGCCGAGGTGATGGCTGAGGGAGATGCGAAGGGCAGGATCTTCACGTTCCCGATTCCGACGTACAACATCACGAAGGACTTCGATTGGGACTCACCCGTCTCCGAGAGGATCTTCGAGGTCACGGCGAAGTATGGAACACCTTACTTCTCGAACTTCGTGAACAGCGACATGTCCCCCGAGGATGTTCGGAGCATGTGCTGCCGCCTGAGGATCGATAACCGCGTTCTGAGGAAGAGGGGTGGGGGCTTCTTCGGCGCTAACCCGCTCACTGGCTCCATAGGGGTAGTCACTATAAACATGCCCAGGATAGGCTACCTCTCCAGGGATGAGGATGACTTCTTCGAGAGGCTCGGGGAGCTCATGATCCTAGCGAAGGAAAGCCTTGAGATAAAGAGGAAGATCCTCGAGAGGTTCACCTCTAAGGGGCTGTATCCCTACTCCAGGCATTATCTGCGGTTCGTTAAGGAAGCCTATGGGAGCTACTGGAAGAACCACTTCTCGACGATAGGGCTCGTCGGCATGAACGAGGCTATCCTTAACCTCTTCGGGGTTGACATCTCAACCCCTGAGGGGACGGAATTCGCCGTCAGAGTGCTCAATTTCATGCGTGAGAGGCTTCTTGAGTTCCAGGAGGAGACGGGGAACATGTACAATCTGGAGGCTACGCCGGCTGAGGGAACCTCCTACAGGCTTGCGAGAATCGATAAGCGGAAGTACCCGGACATCATAGTGGCGAATGAGAAGCATCTCTCTGAGGGAGCTGAGCCTTTCTACACGAACTCTTCTCACCTCCCAGTCGATCATAACGTAGACCTCTTCGAGGCCATCGAGCATCAGGATAGGCTTCAGCCCCTCTACACTGGCGGAACGGTCTTCCACATATTCCTTGGGGAAAGGATAGACTCGTGGAAGGCAGCCGCCGACCTAGTCAGGAGAGTGGCATACATCTCTCATCTGCCATACTACACTTTGACCCCGACGTTCAGCGTCTGCCCTTCCCATGGATACTTGACTGGCGAGAAGAGGCTCTGCCCACAATGCGGGGCTAGATGCGAGGTCTACTCTAGGATAGTCGGGTATTTCAGGCCGGTTGACCAGTGGAATGATGGGAAGCAGTCCGAGTTCAGCATAAGAAGGACATTCGACAAGTCGGTCATGGTTAAGGTGCCAGCGTAGAGAAGGGACACTGGAATCGATGAAGTTCGGTGGAATCCAGAAGACGAGCCTTATAGACTTTCCTGACAGGATAGCAAGCATCCTATTCACTGTTGGATGTAACCTCCGCTGCCCTTACTGTTATAATGGGAGGTTGATTCTCAACCCTAAACCCCCCTTCCTCTCAGAGGATGAGGCTCTGAGGATCTTGGAGGGCAGGAGGAGATACGTAGATGCCGTCGTCATAACTGGGGGGGAGCCCGCCATGAACGAGGATCTTCCCCTATTCGTCAGGAGGCTGAAGGAGAGGGGCTTCCATGTTAAATTGGATACAAATGGGTTCTACCCGAAGGTCCTGAGTAAGTGCATGCCTTACCTTGACTATGTAGCGATGGACGTGAAGACATCGCTGGAGAAGTACAGGCTGCTCGGAGCTAACGAGACTCGTGGCCTCCTCCGCAGCGTGGAGATGATAAAGGAAGGCGGGGTCGATTACGAGTTCAGGAACACAGCCGTTCCTGGGATCGTCGATGAGGAGGACATACCGAGGATCGGAGAGATAGTTGAGGGGGCGAGGAGATTCGTCTTCCAGCAGTTCCGTCCAGGCGAGACACTTGATGCGGCCTTTAATAAAGTCAAGCCCTACTCGGAGGAGGTCATACTCAGATTCTCCAGAATAATGGAGAAGTACGTATCCGAGGTCTCCCTGAGGATATAGCTGCCTTAATTCTGAGGACCAGCCCTTCTTATGGGAGCTCAGGCGGAGGGCCCTCTTCCTCCCTTTTTGAGAGATAATCAACGGCCTGGAGTAGATTCTTAATCACGCTTAGGAGGGCGATGAGGAGTATAACTGCCAGGACGGGCTGGAAATCCAGCGTCAAGATGATGCTTGCCCCCTCCGGGATTGGGGACCCGGGCGGCGGCTGCATGGTGATGGTCATCACGCCTCCGTTCGTCATCTGCACCAGGAGGATCATCGAGATTATCGATCTGGCCATGCTCAAAGCGTATGGGAAGACCGTCCCCCTCAGGAGCTGGATGGTTACCTCTATCCCGGCGAAGAGTATGAAGAAGTATGAGAGGTTTGCTGTAGTCTCAGCTGGGATCATCTCCATCCACATCGCTCCTTCCTCCATTCCGGGCAGGAGCTGAGGAAGATTAAGCAGCAGAAGCGCCTCCCCGCCCATAATGAAGCCCCAGATCACCGCTCTTATGACCCTGGGGATTATGATCCTCGCCCAGTCTCTCCCGGTCCTCTCTTCCTCCTCCACTTCACTCATACCTTATCCTCCCAAGTTCTATCTGCTGCTCGTCCAGTGGGAGAATCAGATAAATATC
>LUCF01000049.1 GCA_001593845.1 Candidatus Bathyarchaeota archaeon B63
CTGCCATGTCCCAGACACCGCAACTATAATCCTTTTCTTATATCCGCTTCTCTTTACGTACTCGACGATCTGCTGGGCGACGTACATTAGGGTCTCCAGGTCAGGTGGACAAGCGATCTCGAATTGGGATAATGGATACGCATCACCGATCTCCTCTGGGACAACCCCGAATGGAGGAACATAGAAGCAGATGTGCAGCCTATCCCTGGTGATGCCGAGTCTATCGCATGCCTCTCTTACGGCCTTCTTTAGGCGCCTCTTCCTAGTTCTCCTGGGGCCGAGGGACGGAAAGAGCATGAGGGCCTCAGCGTCTCCAGGCGGGGTATACCTCTCCCTCAGCCTCCTCTGATGCCTAGTCACCTCCGGCCTTGCGAGGTCCACGGAGCTGTAGAAGAAGAGGCCGCTTCTCTTCGTTACGGGGCTTCTCCTCTCAATCTCCTCGCTGTATTCCTTGAGGCGCTTCACTGCCTGCAGTATCGATGGGTGGCCGTGAGCCCTCATGATCAGGTATTCCCACATCCTCCCCTCGATTATCGCCTGCTTTATCCGCCTGATCTCCGAGAAGCATACGTGGAGGTTATGCCTGGTCAGCTCAGCCTCACGTTCCTCCCTCGGCATCCCCCTGAGGTCGCTGGGGCTCCGCTTCGAACAGACTGGGCAGGAGCAGGGTAAGTACTCGAGATCCTCAAGATGAGCGGTCCCGTACTCCGTTAAGTACCGATCGTCCTGAGCGAAGATGTTATAGGCTGCGGAGTCGAAGAGGTCGCATCCAAGCGCGACGGCTAAGGCGAACATGAATGGATGCCCAGCGCCGAAGAGGTGGAAAGGCCGATTAGGGGGCACATTCATCTTCGCCGTTAGGATCATATCCGCGAGGAGGTCAAATAGATACTGCTCCATGACGGGCGTGGGGCTTCCCAGAGCATGTATATCGAATGGGAGCCTACTGATCTCCTGGGCTGACCTTGCGACGAGGTCGAGGTACCTCCCGCCCTGAATCGGCCCCACCCATAGGATGTCGCCTCTGGTCTTCTGCTTCTCGAGTTCCCCAGCCCGATTAAGAGTCTCAGACACGGTATGCTCAGCGTGATCCTTAGAGACAGCCCAGCCCGTCGGCAGGTCGAGTATAGTCGCGATGTCTGTGTCTATCTCCTCTTGGAACGCGACTATCTCCTCGGGGCTGGCTTCTATGTCCCCGTACGCGAGGATCTGGTAGGCCCCAGAGTCAGTCATTACTACTCCGGGGAAATCCAGAAATGAGTGGATCCCAAGCCTCCTCGCCTCTTCAGCTTGGCTCCTTTTTATGATGTAGGCGTTCGCGATAAGGATTCTGCAGTTGAACCTCTCCCAGAGCTCCCTGGGATCAACGGGCTGCTTCGCCATGTTTATCACTGGGAGGAAGGCCGGAGTCTCAACTTCCCCGCTCTTCGTCTTCAGCCTGCCTATTCTCGCGAGTAGGTCCCTGCTCTTAATCTCGAACTCCACCATTTCCCGGACGCCCGCTTCTAGAAGCACTCATTTAAATCAAACTGTGAAGACGATTAAAGTCTTACCCGCAGAAGGACCGAAGCATACCGGCTCCTCGGGAGCCTAGGAGCAGCCTCCACGGATGCCTTCAATAATGGGACATTCGGGCTCACCGATGGCTTCTTCAGTGTCGCTCCATCTCATCATCACGGATGCTCAGAATTGTGTGTCCCTCATCATGCGCGTTAAGATTAAAATCAGCCGCTTAAAAGTTTTTCCGCGCTCCTTTATAAAGGCCTTATATAGAAAAAATTTTTCGGCGGCAAAGGTGCATGTGAAAAACATTGGAAAGAGAAATCTCTGATTTGAATCCGAGTAACTCCATATCGCTTAGGCGGGTTAGTAGGCGACATGAGCCGGCGCGATCGATACGACGAGGCGTGATACAACGGTAATATCAGGGATTCAGCTCCCCGCGTTCATTACCTAGGCTCAGCGGATCCTCGTCAGGTGTACGGAGCAGGAGATGCAGGGGTCGTAGGCCCGCGCGATCATCTCGAGGGCGTTCACGATCTTCTCATCAGGCTCCCTGACAAGCCTCTTAGCCGCGACTCTGTAGTCCTTCTCCATGTTAGCTGCGTTCTGAGCCGTCGGGGTTATCACATTCGCCTTCAGTATGCATCCCTCCTCATCGAAGGTGTAGTCGTGGTAGAGTATGCCTCTCGGCGCCTCGACGGCTCCGACCCCCCGGCCCTCCCTCGGCGTGACCTCGACCAGCCCCTCATCCTTTAGGCCGTTGCTTAGGAGGATGTCTATGTCCTCTATGCATCTATCCACGCTGTGCACAAGCTCGATCGCCTGGGCGAGGTTATTCATCAAAGTGTTACTGGAGGTTAAGAGGCCTTCATGCTTCTCGTAGAGCCAAGCAGCCGTGCCCTCGAGCTTATCCCTGTTCAGCAGAACCCTTGGGAGGGCGCCTACCATGAAGCTCGAGCCCTTATAGGAGGAGAACTTCGCATGGGAATGCTTAACGGTCCGTTCGTTCGTCAGCTCAAGGTAGTCCTCAACTGGATGACGGGTGCCATCCGAGACGAGCACGTAGTCCCCAATGAACCCGAACTTCTCACCCGGATCCAGGGCCATGAGGGCATTCTCGGACTCCGCGTACTTCGGAATCTCAACCTTCGAGAAGAGGTCGACCGCTAGCTCCGCAGCCGCCTTATTCAGGGCCATCGCCCTCTTGATCTCACCTAGGCTCTTCTCTGAGGGAATGGTGCTGAAGCCTCCGACCCGCTCATTCATGCCGTGGACCTCCCTCCCGCTTAGGACGTTGTGAACCATGTTCCCCGCATGCTTTAGCTGTAGGGCTGCCTTAACCTCCTTCGGGTACTTCGAGGCCATGCTGATCGCGTCTGGGAACCCAAGATAGTCCGGGAGGGCGAGCATGAAGACGTGTAAGGCGTGGCTCTCTATGATCTCGCCGTGTATCAGGAGGTCCCTCAGAACCTTGGTTTGCTCCGTGACGTCGACGCCGAACGCCTTCTCTATCGTCCTTATGGATGCTAGGCTATGCGAGGCTGTGCAGATCGCGCATATCCGCCTCATTATGTCCGGGACTTTCTCGTAGTGAACTGACTCGATGAAGGCCTCGAAGAACCGTGGGCCCTCGAATATGTTCATCTTGACCTCTTTCACTTCTGTGCCTTCGATGGTCACCTCGATGCGCCCATGCCCCTCGACGCGGGTTAGCTCCTCAACCTCAACTATCCTCTTCATGGCTATTCCTCCTCCCCTTGGATTTTTCAGATATCCTCTTGGTTAACTTCTGGATGTCCTCGAAGTTCCCGCCGAAGAACCTCAGCCTGTTCAAGATGTATTCCTCATCGTATCCCTTCTCGAGGAGCACCTCAAGCTCAGCGGCGACGTTTGACTCGTCCCTTATCGGCCCCCTGCAGCCAATACAGTCTAAGCCGAGCCCGGGGCATCTCGCGTCGCATCCAGCCGTTATGATCGGGCCGAGGCATGGAAGTCCCTTCTCGACGAGGAGGCATGGATACCCATTAAGTTTGCATTCGACGCAGACCGGATAATCTATCTCCTCAGGCATGTCTCCGTGAAGAAGCGATGTGATCGCGTGGAGAACCTGGCTCTTCTCGATGGGGCATCCGGGGATCTCCAGCTCGACATTTACGTAGCTGCTGATGCCCTTCGGCTCGAGCACATCGTAATAGTCCACGTCTACGCCGTAGACCTTTCTCATCCTCTCCTCCATGCTCATCTGTCCGTTCCGCATGGCCTGAACGCAGCCGCCTATCGCGCAGTCCCCGATCGCAATGATCATCTTCGATCTCTCCCTGATCTTCTTTAGCTTCTCGAGATCAGTCTTTGTGCTGACTGATCCCTCTACTAGGGCTATGTCGAGCTCTGCTTCCTCCTCTTTGTAGCTGCTCGCCTCTTGGAAGTCCTTTATCTCGAACCTGCTGAGCAGATCTAGGAGGATAGGTTCGAGGTTAAGGATCATTAGCTGATCCCCGCCGCATCCAGTTAGGCTGAAAATCCCGATCTTAGGCTTCTGCGTATTCGTCATCTCATACTTCCCTCCTTTTCAGATCATCCCCTTCGTCATAAGCGCGTCCCAGTAGGTGAAGACCGGCCCGTCCTTACATACGAACTTCATGTTCCTTCCAGATCCGACTATGCAGTGGCCGCACTTCCCCAATCCGCACTTCATCCTTCTCTCAAGGGTCATGTAGATCTTCCTGGGATCAAAGTTCCTCTTCATCAGCTCCTGAACGACGAACTTGTACATTATCGGCGGGCCGCAGATCACGGCGTACGTGTTCTCAGGCTTGACCTCCTTAAGCTCGAAGAGCTTAGTCACGACGCCGCTCATGCACCTGTCGCTCCTCTCACATTGAAGCTCATAGCACTGCTTATCGGAGGGATCCTCATATGAGAGGAAGAACTCAACGTTATTCTTGTCGCCCTCATAGAAGAGCTGGAGGAACTCATCCCTCCAAAGCATCGCGGTGTAGCATCGGATGCCGTACATGACCGTTATCGTCCCGTACTTCTCCCTGTTCGTCAAGGCGTACTGGAGGACACCTCGGAGAGGGGCGATTCCCAGCCCGCCTGCGACCAAGAGGAGGTTGCTCCCCTCCATATTCTCCATCGGGAACCCATTTCCGTACGGCCCCCTTATCCATAGGATATCGCCCGGCTTAAGCCTGTGGATGGCATTCGTTACCCTTCCAACCTTCCTCACGCAGAGCTCAAGGAGGTCCTCTTTCTTCCTCGCCGCGCATATGGATATGGGGGCCTCGCCTACCCCCATCACCCCGACCTCCACGAACTGGCCTGGCTTATAGACGAATCGCTTGGCGAACTCCTTGTCAAGAATCTCGAGCTCGATATGCTTCTCAATATCAGTCATATCCTCTGACTTCAGAATCCTGGCTGGGCTTGGGACTAAAACGTTCCTCACACTCATCACGGCTCACCTCTAATCCTCTTCATGATCTTAACGAAATCTATCTCAGCTGGGCAGTACAGAGTGCACCTTCCACATCCAACGCAGTTAAGAAGGCCATTGACTAGGCTTCCCTTACAATTAAACCTGTTTCTAAGCCTCTCCACCCGAGTCGGCCTGAAGTTCAGCCCGCCGGCGACGAGTCCATGCTTCCTCAGCATGCATGAGTCCCATCTTCTAAGCCTCTCACCCCTCTTCAAGTCGAGCTCCACATAGTCAGCGACATCGTAGCATCTGCAGGTTGGGCAGACGAGGTTACAGGTTCCACATCCGAAGCATTCCTCAGCGGTCTCCTCCCAGACCGGGTGGTCCCATGCAAGATCAAGCATGTCCTGGAGTCCGGAGATGTCGAGTTCAAGCTTGAAGGACTCAGCCTTCCTCCTCTCATTCTCCTTGAACTCCTCTATGTCCTCTTTACTTGCATCCTCGAACAGCGAGCTGTTCTCCTCGATCACCCTCAAGCCCTTCTCGCTTCCGATCCTGACGAAGTATCCCCTGCCTATCTCGTGGAGGAAGAGGTCGAACCCGTCAACGGCGTAATCCGCCCCCATCGACCTGCAGAAGCAATACTCATCCGGGGTGCAGCTAACGCCGATTATCAACGTTGATTCCCTCCGCTGCATGTAGTACTTGTCGGGGTTCTCATTGATGTAGGCGGCGTCTATGACCTTGAGGCCGTTTATGTCGCATGCATGCATCCCCAGGATCACGTTGAGCCCTCCACCGTTCTGCACCTCAGCGTACTGGAGCTTCTCCTCGTCGAACTCGAATAGGGTCTCCCTCGGCTTCACAAAGAACTTCTTCGGGGGGATCATCGTCCTCGTATATTCGAGATCCACCTCGCTTATCGAGTTTACTTTCCTGAAGTCATGTGATAAACCAGATATCTTCACTGGCGCATAGACATCGCCGATCTTCCTGAGGCCCTCAAAAAGAGACTGCAGGTTTTCCTTCGGCAACACCTTATACATTTCCGGCTTTCTCCCAACAATTGCTATGAGGAGTCTTTTCAGAAGGTTATGAATTCCCATATATTCGCTTTTCGGTTCATCCTCACCAAATTACGGCCTAAACTGGGGTCTCCGTCTACTTTTTTAGATAAAAATGGGGACAAAATCTTCTCTGGAACCGCCAATCATGAAACATTTAGAGGAGGAACATGAGAGCTGAACCGGCTTGAAGAAAAAATCTCAAGAAGGTCAGGAGGTTCCTGGAGGAATTCTAATTCGAGGGGTTCATGAATCTGAGCTTCATCAGGAACCTCGACGAGAGGAGAGAGGTTCACGCTGGAGTCTCCTTCGACGAATAC
>LUCF01000050.1 GCA_001593845.1 Candidatus Bathyarchaeota archaeon B63
TCTGGGAGGTCAGCTGTCTCACCCCCGGAGAAGTAGACCCTAACCCCAAGCGAGTCCAGCCTCTCGAAGCATCTCCTGAAGCCCCTCTCCAGCACCCTCAAGAGATCAGCCTTAGGCAGCCTAAAGGGATTCAAGGCTATGTAATCGACGAAGTTTATCGGCTTCGCCCCTACACAGCAGATGTCATTCAAGTTCATAGCGACGACGTCTTGAGCAAGCCCCTCAAACCACGAGACCTCACCGGTCTCCTTCCAGTTAAGGTAGGCCTGAACAGGCTTGCTTCCTGCACTGTCCGCGTGGGTTATCAGCCCGTAACCCGGGAAGTCCGGGTCCTGGGTGACTACGCAGAAGGCCTCTGGGAAGATGTTGCTGATTATCTCTCGGAATACATCTATCCCGGCCTTCCTTACGTCTACACCCGTCTCAGCGTACTTGCTCATCCCGGTGCTTCCTGATTTGGGATTCAAAATCTTTCCCCGTCAGCCTCTCATACGCCTCTATGTATCTACGTGAGGTCTCGATTATTATTTCCCTCGGCAGCCGGGGTGCTGGGGGCTGCTTATCCCACTTGATCGATAGGAGATAATCCCTCACATACTGCTTATCGAAGCTCGGCTGGCTCTTGCCGACCTCATATCTGTCCCTCGGCCAGAACCTGGAGGAGTCAGGGGTCAAAAGCTCATCGATGAGCAGGACCTCGCCGTCGCATAGGCCGAACTCGAACTTTGTGTCGGCTATGATTATCCCCTTCGACTCAGCCTTCTCAGCAGCCGCCTCGTAGATCCTTAGGCTTACATCCTCAATCTTCTCCGCCAGTTCCCTACCTATCATCTTCACAACGTCGTCTTTGGTAATCTCAACGTCATGCCCGACCTCCGCCTTCGTCGTAGGAGTCAGGATCGGCTGGGGGAGCTTCTCCGCCCTCCTCAAGCCGGAGGGAAGCCTGATCCCACAGATCTCTTCACCCCTGCTGTATCTTTCCCATGCTGACCCGTAGAGGTATCCCCTAACTACGAACTCTATCCTTATGGGCTCCGTTTTCCTCACGCGGACCGAGCGTGAATCAACGACCTCTAAAAGGTGATTCGGGAATATACGCTTGGTCTCATTGAACCAGTAGGCGGAGAGAAGATTCAGGGCCTCCCCCTTGTGGGGAATCCCATTCGGCAGGACGACGTCGAAGGCTGAGATCCTATCAGTGGAGACGATGAGGAGATCCCCATCCACCTCGTAGATGTCCCTCACCTTCCCCCTCTTGAAGAGCCTGTAAGGGAGATCAGTCTTGAGAATCACGCTGTCCATGTCTATTCTCACTCCAGAAGCCCTCCTATTCGCCCTTACCCCCGCCGCTTACCTCCATATCCGCCCCAATAACCTCCTCCCTCTTTTTATTAATATACTCTCTGATCCTCGGGCGGAGCGACGGATCAGCGAGTGAGAGGATCTTCACCGCAGCGAGCGCAGCGTTCTCAGGCTTGGTCGACAGCAAGACCGGCACGCCCGTGGGAGTCATGACCGTCGAGAAGATCTTGGCGAAGCCTCCCCTCTCTACGTCAGGCGGGCAAGCTATCACTGGGTAAGTCGAGAATCCGGCCACGAACCCCGAGAGAGCGTCAGAAAGCCCGGCAACTGTTATGATGACTATTCTGTCCCGTGAGCCCTCGAGATCCCTCAATTTATTTATCAAGTGGTCAGGCGTCCTGTGGGCGGATGAGACTGCGTAATCATACTCGACCTTGAAGCCCTCCCGTTCTATGAAGCTCCCTATCCTCTGGGCGAATGATAAATCACTTTTCGAGCCCATCAGGATTATTATTCTCTGACGGTTCATGGCGGATACTTATAAGAGACTCAAATAAATAGTTTTTAGTAGAAAAATGAGGCTTGAACAGGCCGCCGCTAATGTGGACCTAAAGACTAAAGATGAAGAATTCTAAAACGAATGTGTGTAGATGGACTCTTTTTCTACACTCTTTTGGAGATCTTACTTATGAACTCGATGCATCTCCTCTTAAATCGGGCGTAGCTTCCTGAAAACTCGTTCATCGTCTTTACAGTAGCCCCAAAGGTTCCCCACTCGGATGGTTGAAGCCCGCGGTCACCATACCTCTCCAAGTTCGTTATCCCCGCCTCCCTCAAAATTTCCAGTTGATGCGGCGTGAGCTCATATGACTTTATGAATATATCCTTGATGTCCTTCCATTCCTCTGTTAATCTGCGGATTACCGCCGGGTCTATCCCTTCAAGAACCGAATCTTCATAATCTTTCATGTTGAAATCGGGCTCTCTGCTCGTCATCAGCATGTTCATCTGGTGATTCGGAAATTCCGTATGGGTCATGTTTACGCTTCCTAAGGTTAAGAGGGTCTCCTTCGGTTTTCTCTTGGAGGCCGGGAGGACATCGATGCCCCTCATCACCTCTTCAGCCTGTTCTCTGGTTAGGCCATACCTCGACTGGATGTACGCTATCCATTTAGGCCTGTTCTCCGGACTGAAGAATATCTCGTAGACCCTCTTAGTGACGAGGATTCCGCAGTATCCAACATCATTCTCTAGGGCATTGAGGTACTCTGCCACCTCCTTCTCGGAGCTGGAGGGCATCCCGCTTTCAGCGAGCAGCCTGATGAATGGCTCTTTATTTATTGGGCGTAAATATCGGCGGCTACAAACGGCCCTTATCTTCTCATCCAACGAGGCTTTCTCTTTCACATCGTCTAGGGCTCCCAGTTGCTCAGCCAGCTTCCTCAGCGCTTCCTCCTTATCCTCTATATTCTCCAGGGCCCTCTTCAATAGCTCTTCAGCTTGTACCTCCCTCACATGATCGTCAAGCCTGCCGCCCATATTCGTCTCGTAAACAGTCGTTAAGGGGATCCCCTTCCTCACAGCCTCCGCCCTTCCCTCAATCTTGGCTAGAATCAACTCCACCTCCTGGGAGACCGTGAAGGTCACCGTATTATTCGTACCTATACCTAAGCTTTCAAGTTTCTTGGTTATGTCGATGGCTACCGGCGAGCTCCCCGCAACCTTAAAGACGATGTTTGGCCTTCCCCTCTCCAGGTTCTCGGAGTAGCCCCACAGCAGGTATTGATCATACCTTCTGAGGAACTCTTCGGCGTCAGCATATATCTTGAGGGCGCTTCTGATACTATCTTCGAAGCTATCCGCTATATTCGGATTCAGCTGAAGGCTAACCATGCCGTCTTGCATGTCTGAGGCTATCGCTATCGGCCTGAAGACCGCTAAGTTAGGCCATATACTCGTCTCAGTTCCCTTCGCGGCCACCTCATCTCCATAAGATTCGGGATCCCTGAACCATTCAGGATGATCCTCGGCTACAGCCTTAAAGTCTGGGCATAGATTCTCCTCCATGTAGCCTTCCCACAGGCTGGGATCATCATCATATGCTATTGCAGCCAAGGAGGGGTTCGTTGAGACCTGCACGAACCCGAGATGCCTAAGCCACCTAAGCCCAAGCGCATAATCATTCCCGAATCTGCACATTCCAGCCTCGCCCAGCCTATAGTAGAGGTTCCCCCGGATCTGTTGTTCAGCAAGATTGAGGAACGATTCTATTATGTTTTCTTCATCTATCCCCTTCTCAATCTCTTCAGCTATGCGAGCTACCATCGAGCCTGGGGGACGATAATACCCACGCATCACCTTCTTCATCTCTGAAAGAAGGCCATTAACCACTGCTTTGGCTATCGCGGCCTCCCCATTTCTGAGTCTCCTTTCCAGATCCTCAAAGTCCCTTAAGGCAGTCTTTATCTTCACGAGGGTCCTCTCCGCCTCATCCTCGGAGAACCCAACAATCTTCCTTTCTAAACCGAAGAGGTTAAGGGCTATCTGTATAAGAACCCCGTAGGCCCTCGCACATGATAGGACGACTTCATCCTTTTCTCCTTCCTCGCCTGAAAGTTCGAGAAGTGCCCTGTTAAAGATTAGGTTTAGCTGTCGAATTATGTTCCCCACAGTTCCCTCTAGGCGCCCCCTCATCTCTCTGTGGAGAAGATGATCCGCCGCTAGCTTCGTATGACCTTTCAATGCGAGATGAACGACGTGGCTAGAATGATCTGTGCTTATCGGTGGGAACTTTAATTTCTCGGGTCGTGCTGAGGCAACGATCCTTTCTATTTGCGCCTTAGAGCATGATTCCATTCCAGGCTCCTCCAGAATTGAGAATCTAAATAGTAATTACAGATACTAAAAGATTTTTGGTGATCCGTGGTTATTAGATCCCCCTTTTTATGTAGCCCTGCCTCTTTGGCTATTCTTAAACCATAAGAATCCGATATTCACAGTAGTTATGGGGAAGGCAGTAATGATCGATGCTATTCAAGCATTCAAGAGATTACTTGAAGGCCGAAAGCGGGCCATAAAGATTTATGATTCGTCCCTTATCGAAAGGGACGGCGCGGCATTTTTCTTGATGCTGGAAAAGTATGAACGAAAGCTCGTCATAATCTATCCGTCCGGAGATGCCGACGGCCTTCACGGGAATTTTATTGCGGAGGAGGAGGGAGAACTAAATAAGGCCCTGAATTATAAGATCTGCCCCTGCGATGACCAGAACGCATCGGAGCTGCGTAAAATTTTCCCATTTACTAAGCCGAGAGTGATAGGTTTAACCCCGGCCATCGGGACTGGGGACCGCATAGGGTTGGCCACGCCCGGCCATATCCGAGCTGTACGTAAGCTCGGCGTCTTTCCCGTTCTAGCTCAACAATCAATCCGCGAGATGGAACGTACATCCAGATCCCCCCGTGACGTGATCAACGATGTCTCCTGGGCGGTCTTTCAGGAAGGCTACCGGGGCGGCTTCGCCGCTGACGCGGATCACTTGAAGACTGAAAGCGACGTGGAAGCGACGTTCGAGGCGGGCTTCACGATGTACACTATAGATCCCTCAGATTACGTTGATGATGAGGCGGATAATTATGCTCTGGGAACGCTTAGGGAGAAGTTCAAGAGTCTGCCTTGGGGCGAGCTGGCGTGTACGAAGCGGGGTCTTCTCAGGCTCTATTTAGGTAAGGAATTCGAGATAACAACTGGGAGCGGAAAAGAGTCTCTAAAGCTCGTATTTTCAGAGGAGGATCTGCTTAGAGCGGCGGTGAAGTACTCAGCCGCAATCGCCCACACCCTCAAGTTGAAGCGTCGTCTAGACGAATTATTCAGGGGCGGAAGCTACGACCTGGAGGTATCCGTTGATGAGACCAGTACCCCCACTAAGCCATTAGAACACTTATTCATAGCGCTGGAATTAAGAAGATTAAATATACCCATCCAAGGTTTGGCCCTCAGATTCGTGGGCAGATTCGAGAAAGCGGTGGACTACATAGGCGACCTGGAAGAGTTCGAAAAGTCATTCCGATACCACGTTATGATAGCTAGAAAATTCGGGCCCTACAAGCTCAGCGTTCACTCGGGAAGCGACAAATTCTCCATCTACCCGATATTGGGTAAGCTCGCAGGGGACATGATCCACCTAAAAACGGCTGGGACGAGCTATATAGAATCACTACGCATTATAGCTAGGCGCGATCCGTCCCTCTTCCGCGAGATCGTCCATTACAGCATCCAGCACTTCGAGGAGGACCGGAGAACATACCACATCAGCACTGACCTCTCGATGGTTCCAGATCTTGATGAGGTCTCGGATGGGGAGCTCGAAAAGATCTATCTTGATGAGAATCCTGGGAGGCAAGTATTACACGTCACCTTCGGCTCAGTATTGACCGCGAAGAAGAGGGATGGAACCTCGCTCTTCCGGGACAGAATTAGGAAGGTCCTAATCGATAACGAAGAAGAATACTACCAAACGATCTCCAAACATCTCGAACGCCACATCAAAGATTTATGGTTCTCCAACTCAGCCTCCTAAAGAAGAGACCATAACTTTTCTCTGGTTCCTCACATCCCCATCGGCCTGACCTTCGATTTTCGCAACTTTTTTATTCCAGAACAAAATCTATTCATCATAGAGTTTACCCATAGAAATTTAAAAGCGGGGTGGGGTAGCTAGGTTTAACCCGCTGGGCTCATAACCCAGAGATCGGTCGTTCAAATCGACCCCCCGCTACCAAATAAATGATAATTAATGACCCACCCATTTTTATAAGGAAGATGGTTTAGCGAGAATTAACAAATATTGTTAACTTGTTGATAATTAATCAACAAAAAAACTTAAATATCTTCAAGTCAAAATTTATCTTGAGGAACAGAAGGGCTCTTGGGGGTGATCTCCAATGATGGAGATTGCCTTCAAGATGCTCCTGATGTTCC
>LUCF01000051.1 GCA_001593845.1 Candidatus Bathyarchaeota archaeon B63
AGAGAAAGCGGATACAGACCACGGAGGCTGATAGCAGAGGTTCTGACTTCTACAAGTCAGCTCCGATGACCCCGAGCGTTCCTCTCGAGGCCCCCATCCCAGCCATCTAATGGCTATAATCTAAAGCCGTTAAGTGTTACCTTTAAAGCCACCTTCTGCACATAGAGTTTTAGGTGCGGAGGATGGTTCTCCCGGCCAAGATCTTCGAGATAAAGGAGAAAATCGACACTGGAATCATGATTCAGAAGCTAAAGAACTTCCGCGAGGAGGAGCCCTACGAGGCAGAATCAGGCGAGAAGGTAAGCCTGGTCTCAGAAATCTTAGATCTGAGGCTTGAAAGCGGAGTAATCTCAGGGGTCTTCAGCCGCGACTATGTGAGGACAAGATTCTACAAGAGGAAGCTCATCGAGGCGCTTGTCACGGAGGAGGCCCCATTCTGGATCAGACCCTTCGGAGAGAGGCTGTTCCTCATAGTCCTAGCCCCATCCGTCGCACGGGGGGTCAAGAAGCTGCTCACCGGAAACGTCGCGAACACCATCAGCAGGATACTCTTCATCAGGGCTGGGGCTGTCGTCGAGGCGAGGATACCCCACGAGACTCTTCGGGAGCTACATGAGTCTAACCCCCAGGCGACGAAGCTCATATGGTTCGATGAGGTGGACATACCGGGCGTTGAGAAGCTCTGCCTCGCCGGCTCCGACATAGTGGATACGGAGCTATACCATGAATATCTTAAGCACGGAAAGATCTGGTACGTCGTCTTCGAGGTTCAGAGGCGCGGGCTCGTAGTCGGGATAACGAGGAACTGCGTCGTCACCCTTTTCAGCAGAAGCACAATAGGTGACTTCATAAGGTACATACAGGAGGACATACTGAAGCTCATCCAGTAAGAAGCGGCACCGCGGAGTTCTAACGATAAAGCATCACATTTAAATTGCCAGTTCACATTCATAGCTTGAAAAAGTCAAGATAAACGCTTAAATAGGCTGACAAAGCTCTTAGAAGACCCGTCTAGTCCAGGTGAAAAGCTTGAGCAGAGGAAGGGAGACTCAGCGTGCAGAGAGACTCGAGGAGTGGACCCCACGCACAAGGTTAGGCCGCCTCGTCCTGGAGGGTAAGATATCCTCCCTTGAGGAGGCGTTCGCCGAGGGAATGAAGATCAGGGAGCCTGAGATAGTTGACATGCTCCTCCCGAATCTGCAGGAGGAGGTTATCCACGTAAGCATAGTCCAGAAGCAGACTGACGCGGGGGAGAAGACGCGGTTCAAGTCCATAGTCGTCGTGGGGAACGGCGATGGATACGTAGGCTTGGGCTCCGGGAAGGCCAATCAGGTCCGCACAGCCATAGAGAAGGCGGCCAGCGACGCCCGGCTCAATATAACGATCATCAGGAGGGGTTGCGGAAGCTGGGAATGCGGATGCGGCCAGCCGCACTCGCTTCCATTCGAGACCGTCGGGAAGTCAGGCTCAGTCACAATCCGGGTGATCCCGGGTCCCAGAGGATTAGGGATTGTGGCAAGCGAGATCGCGAAGGTCATCCTTAGGCTTGCGGGGATAAGGGACTGCTGGACCAGGAGCTACGGCCAGACCAGGACTGTGCCCTCCTTCGCCTACGCCGTCTTCGATGCCCTTAAGAAGACCTACGAGATCGTCACCCCCTCGGATTGGGCGTGAGAAGAATGGGTATGGGTCAAAAGTGCTTAGTCGTCGTCAGGATCAGGGGGACAGTGAACGTGAGGAGGGATGTCGAGGACACGCTTAGGATGCTCAATCTAGTACGCAACTGCCACGCCACACTCGTGGATGACCGCCCATCTTATCTGGGAATGCTCAGGAGGGCCCAGAGCATCTTGACGTGGGGCGAGGCATCGAAGGAGACTATCGCACTCCTCCTAAAGAGGAGAGGCAGGACCGTTGGTAATAAGAGGCTCACTGATGATTATGTTAAGAAGCTAGGCTTTGACTCCTTAGACGCCCTCGCCGAGGCGTTATATGACCTGAAGGTTAGATTAAAGGATCTCCCCGGGGTCAAGCCGGTCTTCCGCCTCCACCCGCCGAGGAAGGGATACAAGGGCTCGATAAAGAAGAGTTACCATGCGGGAGGGGAGGCGGGGTATCGAGGCGAAGCGATCAACGATCTAATTCGCAGAATGCTATAGACATTAGGGGGGAGACATGATGCCGCATAAGCTTAGGAAGATCAGGAAGAAGCGCGGGTCGAGAACGCAGGGGTATGGGCGGGTGGGGCAGCATAGGAAGGGCGGAAGCAAGGGAGAGAGAAAGGCGGGTAGGCATAAGCATCTGTGGAGTTATGTTCATAGGCATGAGCCGGACTACTTCAAGAAGAAAAGGCTGAAGTCCCTAAGGGACAAGTCGGAGGTCAAGGTCATAAACCTCAAGGAACTGGAGGAGATCGCCCTTCAGAAGGCGGCGGGCAAGAGGGGGAAGATAACCGTGGACCTCGAGGCGATGGGATACGTTAAACTCTTAGGGTCGGGGAAGATATCGATGCCCCTCTCAGTTAAGGTTCCCATGTGGTCTAAGGCCGCCAGAGAAAAGATTGAGGCTGCGGGCGGAGAAATTTTAATTAATCACGCCTAAGAAACGTTAGCCTAGACCGGGAGCCTAGAAAGAATTTAAATCAGATCGGAACAAAGAAAGGCCTAAAGGGGAAAAATCTTGGCTGGGAGATTCCTCAGGGCATTCGAGCCACTCATTAGGATAATGCCTGAGGTCAGAAGCCCCGAGAGGAGGGTTAGATTCAACGAGAGGCTTTTTTGGACGGGAATCGCCCTCGTGATCTTCCTAGTCATGAGCGAGGTTCCCCTCTACGGTCTAGGTGGAGCTGGAGGAGACAGCCTAGCCTACTACCGGGTGATCTTCGCCTCAGCGCAGGGAACACTCATGGAGCTCGGGATAGGTCCAATCGTGACGGCTGGGCTTATACTCCAGATGATCGCCGGATCTAACCTAATAGAGGTTGACTTCTCGAATCCTGATGACCGCTCACTCTTCACCGGCGCAAGCAAGGTCCTATCCATAATCCTAACGGCCTTTCAAGCCTCAGCCTACATAATAAGCGGGCTCTTCGGCAACTTGAATTTCGTCCAGTCCCTAATCATCTTCGTCCAGCTCTTAGCCGCGGGGATGATACTGATGCTCCTAGACGAGATGATCCAGAAGGGATGGGGGATCGGAAGCGGGATAAGCCTCTTCATCCTCGCAGGCGTCGCCCGGCAGATCATGCTCAGCTGCTTCTCGGTCATCCCTGTAGGTGGAGGACAAGAGCCGGTTAGGGCCTACGGGATAATATCAGCCCTTATTCAGAGCATCATCTCTAAGGGGAGCATTGATTCACCCTTAATCCTAAGCCAGATGGGCTATCCCAGCATAGTTGGCCTCATGACGACGATAGGGGTCTTCCTCTTCGTCATATACGCACAGGGGATAAGGGTTGAGCTCCCAATCGCCCACGCCCGCTTCAGGGGATTCAGGGGAAAGTACCCCATAAGCCTCCTCTACGTCTCAAATCTGCCCGTGATATTCGCTTCCGCCCTCTTCGGAAACATCTACATGTGGTCCCAGCTGCTCTGGAACAACTACAAGGACAGCGCTTGGGCACCATACATAGGGCTCCTCGGCAGATTCTCATACCAGGAGAGGAGGCTCGTACCCGTCGGAGGCCTCGCATATTACGTTACTTCTCCGACACGCGGCTTCGTGGATATCATCAACGAACCCATCAGATACTTGGTTTATGCTGGCTTCCTAATCTTCTTCTGCGTCGTCTTCTCGGCCATATGGCTTGAGGTAGGAGGCTTAGACCCAAAGACCGTTGCGAAGCAGCTCGTCGACTCGGGAATGCAGATCCCGGGATTCAGGAGGTCGGAGAGGCCGATAGAGGCGATTTTGAGGAGGTACATACCAGTCGTCACGATATTAGGCGGGTTGGTGGTGGGGCTCCTCGCGGTGGTCGCGGACTTCTTCGGAGCCTTCGGCACCGGCACGGGAATCCTGCTCTCAGTAAGCATAGTTTATCAATACTACCAGCAACTAATGAAAGAACGCATAGAGGAGATTTACCCAGGCCTAAGGAGGTTCCTAGGAGGATAACTGGGGAATGATAGACTCTGTCTTCTTCTACTCCATGATCGTCTTCTCGGTCTCCCTCATCTGGGCCTTCCTATCGATATGGATCAGGCAGAGATTCATAGGCCAGAAACAGTTTACGCAGTGGCAGGCGGGGATAGATGAATGGAACAAGGAAAAGAGAAGAGCCGAGGTGATAGGCGACAAGAAGATGCTTGCGAGGCTGAAGAGACGGGAAAAGAGGATCATGCAGATCCAGTCTAAGCTCTTCAAGAGGCAGACGGCCGCCATCTTCTTAAATATGGGGATATTCCTAGGCATATGGCAGATCCTAATCTTCTATTTTGGGAACAAGCCTGTGGCGTACCTCCCCTTCTCGATTCCGCTTCTAACCGGTCCTCCCCCCAACCCCCTGAACTTCTTCTACTGGTATGGCGTATGCTCATTCCTCTCGATGACCATCGCCTCTAAAGTCCTAGGGGTCCCCATGGGGATGACCAGCAAACCCCAAAGGAAACAATAGAGGGAAAGCCGAGATGCATGCCGGCGCGGCCGCGGAGAAGGGGAGAAGGCCGGTCATCTGCATCTGTGGGATGGCGGGTTCTGGGAAGAGCACAGTATCCCGGAGAATAGCCCGGCACTATGGCCTAAGGTACTGTTCAGGGGGAGAAGCATTAAAGGCAGTCGCGGCTGAGATGGGTTACAGAGTCACGGGGGAGGGCTGGTGGGAGACGGAGGAAGGCATACGGTTTCTCGAGGAGAGGTTAAGGGACCCCGAGATCGATCGGAGGGTCGACCAGAAGCAGCTCGAATGGGCAGAGGAGGGCGGAATCGTCTTCGACAGCTGGGCGATGCCTTGGCTGCTTAAGGGAGGATTCAAAGTCTGGCTGGAGGCCTCGGAGGATGTTAGGGCCAAGCGCATAGCTGAAAGGGACGGATTAACCATACAGGATGCCTTGAGGTTTCTGAGAGAGAAGGAATCCAGGACGAGAAGGATCTACGAGAGGCTCTACGGTTTCAGATTAGGCGAGGACCTTTCGCCCTTCCACCTAATAGTAGATGTAAATCTCCTCAATAGAGATGAGGTCTTCGAGGCCTTACGAATGGTCATAGACCGCGTCGTCTTACGCCCGGGCATCCGAAGCTGAACCCTTAATCGTGATTAAGAAGTAAATAGCCGCTTCGGATGATTCGTCCTTTCCCATTCAGTCACCGAGAACCCTTCGTAGCTGGATACACAAAAAATAAAGTTTCTTATATCTATCGTAAATACAGATTCACATGACGAGGAAAAGATCTCACATAGAGATTTATCTTGACGTCCTAAAGGCGGTTAAGTCCGGCACGCATAAACCGACAAATATAATGTACAAGTGTAACCTAGCGTGGAAACCCTTCAAGCAGATTCTGGATTCCCTCGTCGATAACGAACTTCTAGAGATAAACAGGATAGGGAAGAGAAGGACCTACCAGCTCACCCAGAAGGGGAATGAGGCTCTGAGATATTTTGAGGCCGCCAGGTCCCTCCTCGTGGCGCTCAGGTCAAACAATCAGAAATGATGCTGATGCGTTAGCCCATGATCATCGCATCATCGGATTATAGGGGCTCCGGTCATCGCATCTGAAAAGCTACAAATAGATTGATCAGCCAGGCGGTTAAATCGCCGAAGAGAAGCGCTACGAGAAAGCCGATCGTTATGAATATCAGAAATGGAAGCCCCGGAGTAGCCCATACCTGACCCTGAATCTCACTGAGTTCTTCGAAGCCCGCTCCCTCAAGGCTGGGGGAGATTCTGATATGCCTGGTAACCTCTCCCCCTTCACCCCTCGTTAAGTACTCCATGGGGATATAGTGAAGCCCGCTCATTATCTTCTCCAGATCCACCTTGATGCCGGCCGTGAAGACGAGCATCTTCTTCCAGAGAGGTTCATGCTCAAGCCCCCTGAACATCTCCCCTCTTATCCGTGCATACATGACTAGGTTATGGGAGAGGATGGCCAAGACGAGTACTGATGATGCGAGGACCGCGTTCACTAAGACCGCCACTGGGAAGAGGGGGATCAAGGCCGATCGCCGAGCCGGGGAGACCGCTGGGTACATCGGGATCGCTATGGAGAGGCATATCAGAGCCTTCGCATCTGCCCCGCCGAAGAAGCCAGCGTAAAAGAGGCTGAGGGAAATGCCC
>LUCF01000052.1 GCA_001593845.1 Candidatus Bathyarchaeota archaeon B63
CCTCAAGAAGCTCTCCATCAGGGTCTCTATGAGCTTCTCGGCTCCTACCTTCCCCTCCTCGAATTCTCCTTCGATTTCCTCCCTGAGCGGAGAATCATCCTCGTTGGACATGAAGAGATCACTCGAGCCGCGTCTCGAAATAAGAGTACCCACTAACCGGATAAAAGATTAATGGACTCTGGGTCATCAGCCGAGTTGCCAAGCTCCATCAACGCGCCAAAGTGCCCTTAGAGCCTTAGATGTAGGCAACAGGGAATCCCGGAGCCGTCTGGACTGGATGAGAGGGGCAGGGGGATAAACAATATTTAATAGAGTAATCAGAAGCATTCAATACGAGGTGAAAGTATTGGATAAGAAGGTGGTGACTTTCGGGGAGATAATGCTCCGGCTCTCGCCGCCGGGCTTCCTGCGGTTTGTCCAGGCGAGGAGCTTCGAAGCGATTTATGGGGGAGGAGAAGCGAACGTGGCCATCGCCCTGGCCAACTTCGGAGTACCAGTCGATTATGTGACCAGGCTTCCCCCACATGAGATTGGCGATGCCTGCCTAAACTATCTGCGCCAATTCGGGGTTGGAACCGAGAAGATCATCAGGGGAGGAGACCGGCTGGGCATATACTTCCTCGAGAAGGGGGCGGTTCAGAGGGGAAGCAAGGTCATATATGATCGGGCTAACTCGTCTCTGGCAACGATCCAGCCTGGCATGATAGACTGGGAGAGGGTCTTCTCAGATGCATGCTGGTTCCACTGGACGGGGATAACCCCGGCTATAAGCAGGGGGGCGGCTGAGACATGCCTCGAGGCGGTCAAGAAGGCTAAGGATATGGGCTTAACCGTCTCATGCGACCTCAATTACCGCAGCAAGCTCTGGAAGTGGGGTAAGTCTCCAAGGGAGGTTATGGGGGAGCTCGTGAAGTACGCTGATATCGCCATCGGGAACGAGGAGGACGCGGAGAAGGTCTTCGGGATCAAGGCTCCAGGCGTCGACGTCTTGAGAGGGAAGGTGGAGGCGGAGAAGTACCTCTACGTGGCTAAGAGGCTGATGGAGATGTTCCCGAACCTGGGGAAGGTAGCGATCACGCTGAGGGGCAGCATAAGCGCAAGTCACAATACATGGTCAGGGGTCCTCTACGACGGCGAGAACTTCTACACGGCTCCAACCTATGACATAACGCATATAGTTGATAGGGTTGGGGGAGGCGATGCCTTCGCCGCCGGGCTGATCTATGGGCTTCTGAGGTTCGGTGATGACCCGCAGAGGGCATTGAACTTCGCCGTAGCTGCCGGTTGCCTCAAGCACACGATCATAGGGGATGCGAATATACTCACGGTTGAAGAGGTTGAGAAGGTAGCGGCGGGGATAGTCTCAGGAAGGGTCTCCAGGTAAGGAATGATCGGGAGGTGATGGTTAGATGCCGAGGTTCATGAAGCATGAGGTTGTTGGGAGGATACTTGAGCTCGGGCTGGTCCCTGTCTTCTACAACAGCGACTTAGAGGTAGCGAAGAGGATAGTTCAAGCCTGCGTGGACGGAGGGGCGAAGGTCGTCGAGTTCACCAACAGGGGAGACTTCGCATACCAACTCTTCTCTGAGCTGGCTAAATGGTGCTACGAGGAGTTCGACGATGTAATCCTAGGCGTGGGATCAGTAATAGACCCCGTAACAGCGGTCACGTACATAAACTGCGGAGCCAACTTCGTGGTCGGCCCGATCTTTAACCCTGAGGTCGCCCGGGCCTGCAACAGGAGGAAGGTCCCATACAGCCCAGGATGCGGAACCCCATCGGAGATCTCAGCTGCGGAGGAGATGGGATGCGACATAATCAAGATCTTCCCGGGGAATAGGCTTAAGCCTGACTTCGTGAAGGCGATGCTTGGGCCGTGCCCATGGGTGAAGATCATGCCTACCGGAGGCGTCGACACTACGAGGGAGAGCATATCAGCATGGATCAAGGCTGGCGCAGCGGCGCTCGGCATAGGGTCAAGGCTGATAAGGAAGGATCTGGTAGCGGCGGGCGACTTCGAGGCGATCACGAAGAAGGTTGAGCAGTGCCTCTGGTGGATACAGGAGGCTAGGGGAACCCCGCTCTTCCTTGGGGTTGAGCATGTAGGCATATACCCAAAGGAGGAACTCGCAGCCGAGACTGCGGAGTGGTACGCTGAGACATTCGGGTTCGAGAAGAGGGAAGGCAGATCATCCTTCTTCGCATCCGGCAGGGGACCGGGCAGAATAGAGATTATGAAGACCCCTGGGCCTGCAAGGTGCCACATAGCGATTCGGGTCTCGAACTTCGAGGCTGCATGCGAGCATCTGAGGAGGATGGGCGTCGAGCTTGAAGAGCCGAAGATAGGTAAGGGATACAAGGCCGTCTTCCTGAAGAACCCGGACCCGGCGGGTAACCGCGTGCACCTACTCTACCTCCCACCCTGAAGCCTCCCACCTTTTTAAGTTCAGAGAATCCGCCTTCCATATCTGCTCTCTACATGGTTTCCGGGATCCCCGAGTCTACGTGATGCCCAGCTTCTCCGCGGCCATCCTCTCTATCGCCCTGCCGAATTCCGTCCTCATCAACCTTCCAGCATCGCCTATCGACTCCTCCAGCCTCGGATCGAACGGAACCTCACCCCAGAAGTTTAGGCCCCTCCCCTCAACCTCGCGGCGGATACGGTCCGAGCTCCCCATCTTCATGTTCTCGATGACGCCGAGGACCGGCACCCCCAACTCCAAGAGCAGATCAATGAGCTTTCTAACGGTCTCGAAGGCAAGCCGGGATGGTGTGGTGACAACCAGAAACTCAGCCTTTCTGATGAGCCGTAGGACATCGAGGACCACGTCGCTTATGCCTGGGGGCATATCTATCACGAGGAAGTCGAGTTTCCCCCATATGGTCACGGCTAGGAGCTCAGTGACGACGTTTGAGAGGTCAACGCCCCTCAGGGGTGAAGCCCGATCATGGACATAGTGGATTATGGACATGTACTTGAGGCCGTGGACGACGGGCGGAACAATCCCATCCGCCTCCTCAGGCTGAGCATCCCCTACGCCTAGGATTATATGCGAGGCTGGGCTCGTGAAGTCCATGTCGAAGAGCCCCGTTCTGAGCCCCCTCCTCGCCAGGGTCAGGGCCAACGCGGATGAGACTAGGCTCTTCCCCACGCCTCCCTTCCCGCTTGAGACCGCTATGACCCTCCGGATGCCCTTCAGCCTCTCCTCTATCAGGGAGATGCGGGGGTCAATCTTCACTCCCTCACCCCCTTTATGCTCTCAATCCAGACTCCGCGGCCCGACGTGAACTCGAAGTCGCGGCTTCCGCATTCCGGGCACCTCACGAATGTGTGAGCAGCCTCTGGGATGAAGTGAACGGCCTCCCTAGCCTCCTCATCCAGCTCATCAGCTGAGAACAACCATTCGCAGCCGCATGCTCTGCATCGAAACCGCGCCTCTGCCCTTCTAATATTGAATCTGGCCTTCTTGAGCTCCTGGGTCTTCAGCTGCGAAAGGGCGAACTTGAAGACCTCCAAGTCTACCTGTTGAATCTCCCCGAGCCTCACGTTCACCTCGGTTACTTCGATAAGCCCTTCCCTCTCGGCGATTTGGGACGCCGTCCTGATCACTGCTTCAGCCAATGCCCACTCATGCATGTTCAACTCTTAAGAATAAACGCGTATAAGAGTGTATTCTTTCCATCTTCCCTTACTTTTTGGAGCCGCTTCGCTTCCTCCTCTTTTTAGGTTTCTTAATGAGAACCCTGATCTTCTCCGGATCGATCTTCCCGAGCTTCTCGATGCCCCTCCTCGTCTTCTCAGGCTTCCCAGACTCATCAACCACGACGGCGAAGACCCGCTCGTACTGGTCCATATGCTTGGATATCTTCTCTGCGAGGCGGCTGAGCGCCCCAGCGTCACGTACAGGCTTCAGCTCGACAGCTATTCCGTACCTGCTGAATATGAAGTTGAAATCTCCCCGCCTCCTCTTCTCATCAGGCGTGATCCCCATCTTCCTGAAGAGCTCAGAGAGCTGCCTCTCATACCCGCTCTCCTTCTCGGATGCTCTGGGCGAGAACTCCTCGAGGGCCTTGGATATCTCCCTCTCGATCGCCTCGTAGAGGATGACCCTCCTCACGATCCGCCTCTCAGTTACCTTCTCCTTCACAGTCTCCTCAATCAGCCTTCCCCTAATGCCGACGGCCCTTTCAGGGGGAACCTCGGGTAAGATCCGCCTTGCCTCCTCTTCCACGGCCGGCTTCACCTTCGGCCTCTTAGGCTTCTCAGCCTTCTTCCTTGGCGGGGGAGCCTTCTTGGGGGCGGCCTTCCTCCTCCGCTTCGATATTATCCGGGCCTTCGCCTTAGCCGGTCTCCTCCGCCTAGCCTTCTCCCTTATTCTCTTTATCAGCCGGGTCTTCTCGGCGAATTCTCTTATCTTCGAGGTTGAGAGGACGCTTAGAACGCGGATTATGTCCCTCTTCCTCGTCGCCTTCTTGGTTCCGAAGAGCGATGACCTTACAAGCTCGACCCCCGTCTCCCTCGCTAGCTGCTTCAGCTGCCTAACACTCATGCAGTTCAGAAGCTCATCCTTTGTTAGGCGTGAGACCCCGAGGAGCTCGATGAGGTCAGCCTCCTTGAACTCGGACTCTAGGAGGATCTCTATTATCTGGGCCTTCGTCCTAGCCTTACGAATCCTTCCGGAGAGATCCTCCCTCTCCAGCTTTATGCCGTTCCTCTTAGCGAGCTCCTCCAGCTCCTCCCTGCTCAGCCTACTCAGCAGATCTACCGTCTGATCATAATCCATAAGCTTATCTGAGATGGACAAGAAATCCCCCTACTCTGTCTTCGGCATGAGGATAAAAAAGTTTTATGGGGCCGCTCCTCCTATTAGGCGCTGATGCTGGAAGGAATCATTGTGGATGAGCAGCGGAGGGGAAGAAATTGCCGACGGGAAATGAGAGGATAACGATGCTTCATGGGGCAGGCGGATCCGTGATGCATAGCCTCATCAAGAATCACATACTGAAGCATCTAGGCGGCCTCGGCGGCCTAGATATCTCGGATGTCCCCCTAGAGGCCCTTGACGACGCGGCGGCGGTGGGGGATATCGTCCTGAAAAACGACTCGCACGCCGTGAGGCCGATCTTCTTTCCGGGAGGGGACATCGGGCGGCTGGCCGTCTCTGGCACGGTTAATGATATCTCAGTCCTAGGCGCGGAGCCCCTCGCCCTGTCATGCGGTATGATACTCGAGGAGGGGCTTCCCATACATGACCTTGAGAGGATACTCCGCAGCATGCATGAGACATGCCTGGAGGCTGGGGTTGGAATCGTCACCGGCGACACGAAGGTCGTCGAGAGGGGAAGCCTAGGCGGATGCATAATCAATATATCGGGGATTGGGAGGAGAACCGAGGCCCTGGAGAGGAACATCCAGGTTGTCAGGCGCTTCAGGGCGGGCTTCACCCAGAGGTGGATGCTCGACTCGAACCTCTCAGCCGGGGACAAGATCATCATCTCCGGGACTATAGGCGATCATGGGTTAGCGGTCCTCTCAGCCCAGGAGGGGCTGATCTTCGGAAGCGGGATAAGGTCAGACGTTAAGCCGCTTAACCGCCTGATCCAGACGCTCCTAGGGGAGGCTGGAGGCATCGTCGCAATGAAGGACCCCACGAGGGGCGGATTGGCGGACGCCCTGAACGAGTTCAGCGAGAAATCAAGGGTAGGCATACTGATCCATGAGGATAGGATCCCGATCCGTGAGGATGTGCAGGCTGCCTGCGAGATGCTGGGCCTCGACCCACTGGAGGTTGGGAACGAGGGGAAGATCATAATCGGAGCCGTCAAGGAGAAGGCGGAGGAGATCCTGGAGGTTCTCAGGTCCACGGAGGAGGGCAGGGACGCCGATATAATCGGCGAGGCGACCGGGAGCTTCGATGGGGTGGCGATGGAGACCGTTGTCGGCGGGAAGAGGATAATCGCACGGCCAGTTGGGGATCCAATCCCACGGATCTGCTGATCCGTTTCTCTTCTCATTCGGGAGGAAAACGGATCCGTAAAGCCCAGCAGCGGATTCGGATTTTGAATGTTACGCTGAGCAGGGACGCTTCATTCCCTTGAGCCCTTGCTTGATAGGATCTGCCTCGCGGCCTCGAAGTCCTCCTCCGCCTCCTTGACTGATGAGACGCCCATCATGCAGGCATACGCCTTCACCCTCCGGAAGACGTACTGGAGGGCCTCCTTATTATTCTCCCCCCAGCGAAGGGCTTTATGGCTATTATCATCCTTCCCCGATCCCTAGACTCCCTGGCGGCCTCCTCAGCCTCCCTCCTGGTTGGGAACATCATCACCCCGAGCTTGTTGATCGGCGTCACGTAGCCGTCGAAGCCCCGCAGCCCAGCCTCCCCCAGCAGACGGGCGGTCACGCCTAGATGATGCGAGCCTAGAAGGCACCGGTACCCGGCGTCCCTTGTCCTATCTATGAGCTCCCCAAGCAGGTCGATCCTTGAGAGGGCGAGGAAGTCCGTCTCCGACCCAGGTTCTATCCATCCAACTCTCCAGCTGGAAAGCCTATCTATGCTCTCCTCCCATGATCCCCAGTCTATGCTGAGCCTCCTCTGGAGCTGAGCCTCCGCGTATGGCCTCGCCGATACGAGGTTCTCCCTCCATGCTGGTCTACAGTTCAAGACCGGGTCTTCCAGCGTCCTCCTCAGAACGTCCCTCCCAAACCTCTCAGCCTCATAAACGACGTGGGTCTTCCATCTCTTGTAGTCGTTGACCCCTGCCCCGCCGATCTTAAGCGGCACGCTTATGCAGGATATCAGGATGATCTCCGTTCCCTCCTCTTCCTCGACCTCCCTGATCGCCTCCAGATGGAGGGGGGCCAGCTCATTGAAGCGATGAGAGGAAGCCGAGAAGAACCTCGTCCCGTAATCTATGGCCACCCTCATGACCCTCTTCATCTCATTCTTATCAGAGAATCTCTCCCGGCATTCACGGTCCCTCTCCCTGCCCTGGTAGCTTATGCCCAGGAACGGGAGATTGCCAAGGATAAGCCTCCGCATTTTTAATTCAGCCGCCAGCCTAAACATCCATGTTCCCCTCTACTCCATTACGTGATGGGGTTGATCCCTCCCGGCCATTGGGGGGATGAACCTACCCTGTGATCTTGAATTCACCCCTTTTTTACGTCCGGATAGCGGCTCCTCAAAGCATCATTATAGATTCATGGGGTACCGTCCATACTTCTTTCCAACCCGCGAGAGGGTAATGCTGTTGATCGGCGGGATTCCCCTATAGATGCAGTTACTCGTAGTCAGGAAGTATCCTCCGCCAGCCGCTGCGTCCCTCACACAACGCCTCGCCTCCTCAGCTACCTGCTCCGGGCTTCCGTAGA
>LUCF01000053.1 GCA_001593845.1 Candidatus Bathyarchaeota archaeon B63
GCATATGTACTCCATATTGATCTTCCTGCAGAGGATACGGATGATGTTCCTCTCGAATATATCGGCCATCCAGGGGCCCAGGATCTCCACGAGGTGCCTCTCGAAGTGCTCCGGACGCTCAGCTATCCGGTTCCTGTCGAAGCTGTAATTCAATTCTAGAAACCTAAGCACAACCTCCCCGAAGTCGATGCCCTCAATGATAGCTTCAATGAGCATCCGGTTGAATCTCCTCTTCACCCTCTGCAGCCCCAGGCCCCCTCTCTTCTCTTTATTCCTCATCGTCATCCCTAAAGGACGGGGGTGATCAGGGGAAGCGGGTAGCCCCTCGAGACATCCATCTCCACAAAATGTAGTGAGGTTCTCGGTTTTAACCCGTATAGAAGGAGAGCTCCATGTTCACGGATCATCTTCATGTGCACATCGACGACCGCATTCAGCATATCAGAGACCTCCGGCCGCCCGGGTTTGAGGAGGAATATCCCGAGGCCCCGGCTCTCCCTAATCGCCGTTGTGACCCTATTCAGGATCTTTATCGCATCCTCCACGCTGTACTGGGCAATCAAGCTGTCAACCCCAATTATTTGCAGAGGCGGCTTCGAAGTCTTCTCAATCATCTCCTGAATCGATTCATGATACTTCCTCAGGTCCTCATCCATGTCCCTCCCCTCAAGCTCGAGTATGTACGGCTCCCTCCTCACCGTTAGGTACCTGAAGATGCAGATCCTCAGGAGCCTCTTAAGCGACTCTTCCGGCTGGCCTGACTCCACCGCGCGTCTCCAGACCATGTTATAGTCAACCCCCGGGGATGGAAGAACCATCACCCCCGCTCCCTTCCCAAGAAAATTCCAAGGAGTGGGGGACAAGACCAGATGGTACTGCTGGGTGGAGATGTTCTTCCCTATCTCGAGGAGGACCGTTGAGCCCCTAAGGTATCCACCATCGAAGAGCCGGTCTAGCTCCTCTGAGCCCGTTGAGAACTTGCCCGGCGGGTCTGGGAGAGGCTGGAACTTCCCCCTCTTCTTTATGGGCTTCTCCTCGAATGGCGAGAAGGCCTTGAATCCCCCATCGATCGTGAACCCTATCTCATCCTCGCTTACCACGGTCCCCCTCATCTTCCTGATCGAGATGTCGCGGAAGAGCCTCCCCTCAAGCCTTCCAGCCCTGAAGAGCATGAACCCGTCTGCCACGAACTCCTCCATGCTGAGCCCAGCCCTAACACTCCCGAATGGAACCTCAACTATCATGAGGGTGGTGCATCCGAACTTTCTGACGATCCTCTCAAGAACCGTCTGGATGAGTATCCTCACGTCATGAGGCTTCTCGAATGCCTGGGCTATCGTCGAGAAGGAGTCTATGACGAGCCTCTTAGCCTTTATCCCGCTGATCTCCTCGAGGATCATATTCATTATTGATGGGGCTGTGGCATCCTTGACCGCCAGCATCTCGAGGTAACGGAACTTCCCATCCCTCTCAAGCCTCTCGAAGTCGAAGCCGAAGGGCTTCATGTTCACGTAGAAGGTCTCGCGGTTCTCTGAGAAGTTCACGTAGACCCCGCTCTCGTCATTGCTCACTGCGCCGTGGTAGAGGAAGCGAGCTGAGAAGATCGTCTTGCCCGTGCCCGGGTTCCCCGCGATGAGGATCAGGCTTCCACTGGGAAAGCCGCCTTCTATAACCTTGTCGAGCCCCTCAACCCCAGTAGAAACGCGCTGCTCACTCATGCTGCGTCCCTTCCCTAAATGCAGAATACTGTGGTATTCGCAGAGCCTCAAATAAACATTTGGTAACGGAAAACAGGAGGAGCTTGGGGAGCCCCTTCTCTAAATGCTGATCCTGGAATTTATCTGGGACAGCTAAAGGATGGGGACTTATGAGGAGGAGACATCCTAAGCCTCCTCAGCCAGTATTCTGTCAACAACTAGCTGCCTGAGGCTCTTCGATAGGCTCGCGAAGTAGGCGCTGAACCCCGTGACCCTCACGATGAGGTCGGGGTACCTTGAGGGATCCTTATGCGCCTCAAGTATCTTCTCCTTGTCTATCACATTCATGTTTATCATGGTTCCTCCCATCTTCATATGGCCGACTATGAGCGCCTCGATCTTCTCTATTCCCCCGCCCCTTCCGAGGCTGGCGTCTATGTCCAGTTGTAACGGAGCGGTGTTCCCGTAGCCGCATTGAACGGATGCAACGGCGACGGCGAGGGATGTAGGCGTCCCCCCGAAGCCGGGCTCGGGATTCGCCCCCTGCGAGATCGGCGTATATGCACGTCGGCCGTTCGGGGTTGCGCCGACCCTGCTACCCATCGATATCATGCTTGCCCAAGAGAATAGTCCAGGGATCATATTATAGCCGGCCGGTGTGGACTTCTCCTTGACGAGCCTCGTGAATGTCTCAGCTATCCGGACTGCCCACCAGTCGGCCCGTGTTCCTCCCTGACCGTAGTGTGGTATGCTCCTCAGCATCAGCCTGATGTGCTCGGCGTCCTCGAAGTTCCTCTTCAGATGCTCAGCCAGTTCCCTCCACGTTAATCGTTTTTCCCGCTCGACTCTCTGCTCCAAGGCGGCGAAGGAGTCGGCCACCGTTCCTATCGCAGCCCCATCCAAGCATAGGTTATAATACTCAACCCCTCCGTGAGAGGCGTCTAGGCCCCTCTCGATAGGCCCGTGGCAGAGGAGATCCAAGACGAGCTCAGGGAAGACCTCATGCATGTGCTCCATGTGGAGGTCGAGGCCCTCGCGGACGACGTCTATGGCCCTCCTGAGATGCCTCACGAAGCGGCTCCAGAGCTCCTCCACGCTTGGCTCCGCCTCCTGGTCGTTCATCATCTCCCAGAACGCCACCTCGAAGACCTTCGCGAAGTTTATCTTCACACAGTCATTCAGCGTGTACTCCCTGCCTGGAATGGCGAACCAGTGGCAGCCTGAGTATGCCCTCTCACGGGCGAGCTCTAATGGGTACCCATTCCTCGTGAACCCCTCTATAACTGAGTCCCCGCCAAGGAACTTTGGGAAGCCCATCTTATCCTCGAGCATGATCTCTACGCCGCGGCGGAGCAGCTTGGGATCTAACCCTTCATGGATGAATATCCCTATGTTCGCCGGGGCCTTCAGGCGGTGAACAGCCTCAAGGACTAGGAATGAGAGCCTGTTGGTCACGTCCCTTCCATTCTTATCCGGCCCGCCGAGCTGGTAGTACTGCGTATCATTCATGAAGAGGCAGGCCAGGTGGAATATCGCCTCCTCATCGGTCAGGATGCCCGCCTCCGCGTCCCGCCTATAGTAGGGCCAGAGCCAGACGTCGATCCTGCCCATCGACCCGCTTCCGTTGTACATCCTCGCGGCCATCTGGTACCACGCGGTCCATTGGCAGGCCTCCCAGAAGGTCCTCGGAGGCTCAGTCATCAGCCTCTCGTTCATCTCCGCCATCTCCCTGAGGTTTCTGCGTAAGGTCGGGTTCTCCTCCTTCTCCGCAAGCATCCTAGCCGCCTCCACGTGCCTCAGAATCCAGCCTTGGATCCCCAGGATTACGTGTTCAAGCCCATCGTAGAAGTCCGACGCCTCCGGGTTCACCCCCCGATAATGCCTTATCTTCTTCAGGAGGCCTCCCCAGCCGAGCTTAAACCCGATCGTCATGTCCTGGCAGAAGTGCTGAGTCGCACCTATCCCCGGGTAGATGCCGTACCTCTCATGCTCAACGCGGAGATGCGGAAAGTCATAGTCCGGGTTCCAGTGGGGGTTCCGGTGCCCCATGAAGTAGGCCATGTACCCTCCAAGCAGAGAGCTGAATGGATTAACATATACTGGGTGAGCCTCGAGGAATCTCCTGAAGTTCTCCCCGCATATCTTAGGGCCGAAGAAGCCCCCGCTCGGATGGTTGCTCTTAGGCTTGAAGTTATTCAGCTTCACATCTATAACAGGCTCACCTGACGGCCCCATATACTCAACCATCTCCCGGAGCTCCCGGGGAGGAAGGACCCTCCCATGGTCATCCCCATCCATAACCTTTAGGACCCTCTGCTTCTCTAGGGTATGCTTCATCTTGACCCTCCGAAGAACTTCTAGCCGCTCATCGTAAGTCAACTCATCCCGGGCCTTCTCCGCCCCAATCCATCTCCTCGGATCCTCATAGACGATCATGCTGCCGCTCATGTTCCAGGCCTCATCATAACCTACGGGCTTAGCGACGAGACTAGAATCATTAAAGGCGTATTTATTTTTTTAAATAATCAACAAGCAAGATGAGATTAGCTCACGGCTTCCTTCCGAAGCTGCCACAAATAAGCGGGGAAAACCGGGTTATGCAGATTCTATTAGGCATTCATAGTTCGACGTTACTTTTCTGAAGGCCTCTATGTACTGATCGAGGAAGCCTTCCTTGGGTTCTATGACAGCGGGTAATGTGAGAACCCTATCCATCATCCTCTCAGCGACTGGGAAATCGCCCCTTTTGTATCCCTCAAATGGAGGCAAACCGCACCACTCACCCCCGAGGGGGCCTCTGTTGTGACCCCAAAGATCAAACCCCCTCATGAAGAGGGGGCGGAGATGCTCCAGTCCAGGCCCAGATGAGGAGACAAGCCGAGCCTTTATCGGGGCTCCCTCCGCCCTTAAGGCTTCTGTGAACCTGTCGATTGGCAGTCCACCTAGCTCCTCAGGATGATATATAACCTTGAATCCTCCGAAGAATCCCCCAGGTTTCGCCTTCTCATAATCATGCACGGGCTCCAAGCCTGGAATCCCCCTCAGCGCCCTGAAGATTCTCTCCCGGTTTTCCCTCATCCTCTCATTACGGTAAGGCAGCGTCCTCAATGATGCTCTTGCCAGGGCCAATGCGAGTGGGTGGGCTCTGTACTTTAGGCCCAGCACCTCGCTGTCGAATATTCGATAAGCGGGGTTCGTGAGTTCATCCGTGACGCCGGCGCGATGTAAGTGACAGTAGATGAGCTGCCGCTCATATAATTCCCTATTGTTTGTGCAGACCACCCCGCCTTCACCCCCAGATACCGGTTTTCCCTTAGGGTTTATCCCTTGAAGACTGAAACAGGTGATGTCGCCTACATTGCCGATCTTCCTTCCATCCCATTCAGCTCCGGCGGCGTGGCAGGCGTCTTCAACGATGGCTATGCCGTGTCTCCGCGCGATGTCGAGCAGAGCATCCATATCACAGACCTGTCCTCCCATGTGAATAACGTTTATCGCTCTGGTCCGCTTCGTTATCTTCCTCTCCACATCCTCCGGGTCCATCAGCAGCGTCTTTGGGTCTATATCGCAGAATACGGGCCTCGCGCCCATGTGGAGAGCCCCGGCGTACGCTCCGATGTAGCCGGCAACCGGGGTTATAACCTCATCTCCCGGACCTACGCCGACAGCGTAATATGCGCTTGCCAGCGCTGTTGAGCCGTGATCAACGGTTAAGCAGTACTCGCAGCCTATGTACTCGCGGAACTCCTCCTCGAAGACCTTCGAGATGCCGAAGCCCGCGCCTGAGAGCTCTCCCCTCTCGATCAACTCACATACGGCCCTCTTCTCCTCATCTATCGGCCGCCTCCACTGCTCAGGATCGTCTATCGTCACAGCCTTTGGGCCGCCGAGGATAGCCAATTTTTCGGCCATCTCACCCCTTCTCCTCCTGAGTTAGAATTAGGAGACGCGGCTCTCCTTATAAATTTAAACCCGGAGAGAGAAGGCACATCTGATTATGCCACATGCGTGTTAGGTACGAATTCCTTAGCGATCTCCGCGAGTTCACGCATCTTCGCATCATCTGGGGTTCTAAGGCCACTCGCCGGGTAATCAAGCCCCAAAGCCTGATACTTTCCCTCGCCGAGGCGGTGGAAGCGCAGGAGCTCGAGGAGCCTCAGGTTCCTGAACGGCCCCACGAACTCGGCGATCCTCCTTATCTGATCAGCTGTGTCATTCACGCCGGGGATGACGGGCACGCGGATGATCATGGGCTTCCCGGTCTCGGCTAGCCGCCGCACATTCCTGAGGATCAGCCTGTTCGATGCCCCCGTGAACCTGCGGTGAGCCTCCGGATCCATATGCTTGATATCCACGATCACGAGGTCCGTGAATGGCAGCAGCCTCCGCATCTCTTCCCACTCGCAGTTCGCCGCGGTTTCGATGGCTGTATGGAGCCCAGCTTCCTTGCATCTCCTCAGCAGAGCCAGTGAGAAGTCGCCCTGCACTATGGGATCGCCGCC
>LUCF01000054.1 GCA_001593845.1 Candidatus Bathyarchaeota archaeon B63
TCGTAATGCCCATGGGTCAGGAGTACACCCTTCACCGTCGAGAGGTTAGCCTTCAGGGCCGCCGCGTTCTTTCGAAGATCCTCGGGTGATGGGCCTGTATCGAGGAGGAAACTGAAGCATTCATCTTTGACCGTGGCCTCGGCGTAGATGCATAGGCCATGTTTTGCCTTCAAGCCTAAAAGCTGCGGGTTCCTCTGATCCTCTATGAGTACGGTTAATCTCAAGCCCTTAATCATGAATCAGCCCCAAGGAGAAAATACACGTTCCAAAATAAAACAGATTATGCTTTGGAGCGGCATTAAATCCCCCTACATGGCTAAGGGAGATATAAGCCGGAGAATAGGGCCATCAAGCCGATCAGGATGCAGAACTTCCATACAGCGATCTTCTTGGCGATTCTAAGTAGGAGGCTGATAGAGGCTATTCCGGATAGGAACGAGGATAGAATGCCGAAGATTACTTCGAAGGGACTGAGAAGGGCCGGTCCTCCCGTGACGGTCAGCCCGATGACCGCGGCTAGAATCGCTGGGGCGCTCATGAGGAATGAGAGTTTAAATGCGGACTCCGCATCAAGCCCCCTAATTAGCAGAAAGGAGACTGTGATTCCGGAACGGGATATGCCTGGGAAGGCTGAGAATCCTTGGACTGCGCCTAGGATCAAGCCGTCCTTTAGGTTTATCTCTTCGATGCTCCTGGATCCAAGCCGCCTACTGGATCTCTGGAACATGCCGGTCAGTATCAACGATGCCCCGATCAACGCGAAGAATAGGGAGCCAGAGGCAGCGAAGGCAACGGCTACTCTGAAGATTGGGTAACCGATGATCCCCGTCATGATCGTGGATAGGACGAGAAAGACTAATAGGCGATCCTCCATCCGGCTTGGATCCCTGAACTTATAGTGGGCAGCCGACTTGAAGATGCTCCAGTATATTCTCCGGAAGTAAACCAGAACTGAGAGGAAGGTTCCAGCGTGCAGATAGACCGAGAGGCTCAGCGCTTCAACCCTGCTCATCCCGAAGACCGAGACTACGAGGAGGATGAGGCTGCCTTGACTTGAGATCGGAAGCCACTCAAGCAATCCTTGGAGGATCCCCATGATTATGGTCTCGATCAGCATCTATCTCAACCAAAATGGGATGACCTATACGTAGATAAGAGGATCGTTGGGGAATAAACATTTTATGCCGTCACACAGATTAACGAAAGCTCTATAGGTCTCGAAGAGGAGGTAGATTCGAGCATCCAGATGAATGAGACCTTCATAAAGGTGTTACGGAGCCCAGAATCTAAGAGCTCCATTCTGATCGCTGGCTTCCCAGGCGTAGGGGAGATAGGAAGCCTCGCCGCAAAGATGCTCACGAATTCCTTTCAAGCCGATCTATTCGCTGAGCTCTATTCCCCCACATTTCAGGACCTCGTCTTCATCGATAAGAGGGGGATATGCTATCTTCCAAAGTTCGAATTTTATTATGCGAAGAAGAGGCCGGACTTAATACTCTTGAGGGGGAACGGTTATCCGGAGTTAGATGACATCCCCGGCCACTATGAGGTCTCCGGGGCGATCTTGGATTTTGTTGAGGATCTTGGCTGTAGATTTATAATAACGATAGATGGGGTGGTGGTGCCTTTGCCCCAAGAGGAGATTTATGTCGCCGCAACCTCGAAGGAGATCGCCTCTCACTATGTTAAGAGGGGCGCCCACCTATACAGAAACCGGAGAATAATAGGATTATCCGGGCTTCTCGTGGGCTTAGCTGCAAAACGCGGATTAGATGGGATATGTCTCCTCGCCTCCACCCCGGGTTATAAAGTAGACCGACAAGCGGCACTTAGAGTCTACAGGTTCCTTATCGATGCCCTAGTAGGAAGCCAGTGATTAGAGGAAGCCGACTCAATTGATCCTCTGAAGCACAGAATTCTTAAGAATCCTACTTCTAAAGTAGTCACGGAGGAGGATGTGATGCTGGACGTTGTGACGATGGGTGAGGTTATGGTTCAGTTCAACGCCTGCACGAATGGGCCTCTCAGGCATGTGGTCTACTTCGAGAAGCACGCGGCAGGAGCAGAGGCGAACTTCGCCATTGGTATGAGTAGGCTGGGCTTCAAGGTCGGCTTCATCACCCGCGTGAGCGATGATGAGTTCGGCAAGTACGTTCTAAGCCTCCTCAGGGGTGAAGGCCTAGACGTCTCCAGGGTTAAGGTCGATCCGGAGGCGCCGAACGGCGTCTACTTCATACAGAGGAACTATCCGATACCGGGAAGGAGCAGCGTCATATATTATAGGAGGGGATCAGCGGCCAGCAGAATGTCTATTGATGATTTAGACCCCGAATACATCAGGAATGCAGGGCTCTTCCATCTTACAGGGATCACGCCGGCGTTGAGTGAGAGCTGCCGGGAAGCCAGCCTTAAGGCGCTGGAGATCGCTTCTGATTCAGGCGTCAAGATCTCCATAGACACGAACATAAGGTTAAGCCTATGGAGCAGAGAAGAGGCGAGGGAGACATTATTACCTATGCTTAGGAAGGCGAATATAGTGCTGATTGAGCCTCAAGACGCGGAGATACTGATCGGGAAGAGGGAGCCGAGGGAGATAGCGGATGAGATCCTCTCGATGGGCGTTGAGACCGTGGCGGTTAAGCTGGGAGCTGAGGGGGCCGCCGCCTACACGCGTGACGAGGAAGCGAGGAAGCCGGCGTATAGGGTCCCAATAGTCGATGTGATCGGGGCTGGCGACGCCTTTGCGGCTGGATTCATCTCGAGCTTGCTACGGGGAGGATCCCTCGCGGAGGCTCTTGAGGTCGGGAATGCCGCTGGAGCATTAGTAGTTACGGTGAGGGGAGACTTTGAGAACATGCCATCCCTAGAGGACATCGAGAAGTTCTTAGCAGCTCAGAGAAGAGAGACTATAATTCTAAGATGAGTAAATGCTACTGAATGCATGAAGAATCGTGGCTTGGGAGCTTATGATGTTAAGAGGCCCTGTTTTCTGAGATGTTTCCCCTATGATCTGATATGATCATTGAGGCCTCCGTTGCTATGTTGAACTTTTATTTGGAGGCTTCTTGAAGCGAAGGTTTTATCTCTAACCCTTCAGATTCTCTTTAAGTCTTGGAGGCTAATATTTTGAAGGTTGTTGGAGGCCCATGTTCAAAGGATCTTGCCGGGAAGATCGCTGAGCTGCTTTCCGCCCCGATGGTTCCCGCGAGGACGAAGAGATTTCCAGACGGGGAGTTCTACTTCAAATTCGACGAGGATGTCTCCGGTGAGGATCTGCTGATCGTCCAGAGCCTGTATCCTCCTCAGGATCCTCATCTACTGGAGCTCTTCTTGATGCTTCATACAGCACGGGATCTAGGAGCCGACAGAATTAGGTTGTTCGTGCCGTATCTAGCCTATAGCCGACAGGATAAGAGGTACTTGGAAGGTGAATGTTTAAGCTCCAAGATGATCGGGGAGATCCTTGAAGATCTGGGAGCGGACATCCTCTACACCGTTGACATCCATAACAGGCGTGTGCTCAGCATGTATAAGATACCTACGTATAATCTGACGGCTTCGGGGGAGCTCGCGAGGTACTTTGCGGAGAAAGGCCTGGTTAACCCTATCGTTGTATCCCCAGATGATGAGGAGATAGCTATTGAGCGCGCCCGGTATGCGGCGGAGACGATAGGCGCCGAGTATGATTTCCTTGAGAAGAGGAGGGACCGTTATACCGGCGAGATTGTGACCTATGAGAAGCAGGTGGACGTTATGGATAGGGATGCCATAGTGATAGATGACATAATCAGCACGGGTAAAACCGCCGCGAACGCCGTGAGGATACTCAAGAAGCAGGGCGCTAGGAGGGTCTTCGTCGGGGTTTCTCATGCTCTGCTCTTGGGGGATGCAGTAGGCCTGTTGAATGAAGTCGGTGTGGAGGAGATCGTTGGAACCGACAGCGTCATGAATGAATACGCGAAGGTCTCTGTTGCACCCATACTCGTTAAGGCGCTCAAGGAGGAACCGAGCCCTTAATTAGGCAGTTGCGGAATGGAAATGAATATATAGAGGGAATGAAGGCGCGATGAGAAAGATTGAGGTCCCAACCTTCAAATATGTGAATGAGACTATTGAGCGTCTGGAAAGGCCCGGGCTTCTGCTCGTCTCTGGAACGTCTAAGCGGGCCAATGTTATGACGATCGGATGGGGGTTCCCCGGAATACTCTGGGAGAAGCCGTTCTTCATCGTGGCTGTTAGGCCCTCGAGGTACACTCATCAATTCATCGAGAGAACGAGCGAATTTACAGTAAACGTTCCGAGAAGGGGAATGGGGGATATCGTTAACTATTGTGGAACAGTCTCTGGGAGGGATCATGACAAATTCGGGGAGAAGGGGCTTACTCCGCTTCCAAGTGTAAGGGTGAGCCCTCCAATCATAGGGGAATGCATAATTCATTATGAGTGCAGGGTTGCCTATAAGACACGAGTCGTCGAGGAAGACATACCACCCTCAGTCATCTCAGAATGCTACCCAGCAGGTGACTTCCACACATTGTACTTCGGCGAGATATTGACTGTTCGTGCCGATGAGGATTTAGATCCAGAGAAGGACTAGCATGCAGGATCACGTAAAGGTTCAAGATCCTCTTGAAGCTGAAGATCGATCTTCATGTTCACACTTCATATTCTGATTCAAATGGGCTTGTTTATGAGATCATAAGGGAGGCTGAACGTAAAGGACTTGACGGATTGGCTATAACGGATCATAAGACGATTAGAGGAGTACATGAAGCGCTGAAAATATGTGGAGAACTCATGATTATACCTGGCCAGGAAGTCAAGACCAGACGATGCGAGATTCTGGCATTGGGGATAAGAAGGAGAATAAAGGACGACTTACCATTATTGATTGCCCTAAAGGAGATCCATGCGCAGAATGGCTTAGCAGTATTGCCCCACCCGACTGTTCCTCTCTTCCGAGGCCTCGACGAGGAGACCATTAGAGCGCTTCCCATCGATGGGATCGAGGTCTTCTCGGCGATAACTCCTTTGCCGGGGTACTTCATAAGAAAGAACCTGAGGATGGCCCGTAGGCTTAGAAAGCCCATAGTCGCCGGGAGCGACTCCCACTCAGCCGAGACTGTGGGGGACGCATATACGATAATTAGCTGTGAGGAAAGGAGCGTGGATGAGGTTCTGAGGGCCATAAGGCTCGGCCGAACATCTATAGGAGGGGCACCCTCACGTCTATCATTTAAGCTGAGAATGCTGGGAAAGACTATTCCTCACATCCTGTTTGGGATTCATTAGCTCCCTAAAAATTGTTCGTCCCGACCCGGAAACTCCGGGATCATGAATCTTTCCATGATTCCTGCCCGTCTCTGCGATGCGGGCCTTAAATCTCATCCAGCCTCTTCTGCCCAAGACCCGTTAATCTCCAATTGTACGGCCTCTTACCGCTTCTGGCAACTATGTTCTCTTCCTTCATGAGTCTTAGGTGATGAAGAGCGGAGGAGTAGCTGATCTCGGCTCTCTTACTTATCGAGAGAGCGTTCAGATGTTCCTTCTCTAGGAGGGAGATTATCTTTGTTCTAGCGGCTAACCCGGGTCTTATGTTCTTGGTGTGCAGCAAAAAGGCTTTAGGGTGATAATTGAAACGGGGCATCTTCAAATGATTCTAATCATAATGACAGAAATCATTTTCGCCGTCCCTGAGCGGCCATGAATCTGGAGAGGCTGGTCTGCCTTGTCCCCTCCCCGCTCTCGAAGATAGATTCTATCTCTTCCTCGATAAGGAGTATCCTCTGGGCATAATAGCCGGACATGTCGTATCTTTTAATCAGCTTCCGAGCCTCCTCCAAGTATTTTTCTATGCCGCCTCGATAGACCGTTAATGTGAGGTCTCCGCCGCACTCGATGCATCTTCCCCTCAGCGGGGCTCTCCTATATCTCCTGTTGCACCTTTTACACCTGAAGCTTTGAGAGGTGTATGCCCGCAGGTTTCCTGAGATGTCCCTGAAGAAATGCGTCGTCAGGACTATCTCCGCCACCCTCTTGGCGTCTACGGCCTCTATTCTCTCGGCGAGGTGTAGCTGAGCGTTCAGTTTATCCTTCATCCTCCTCAGCCTCTTGTACTGGCTCTCCCTATTCGCCTCGTTTATGTCATGGGTTGGGACTGTGAATCCGAATCCTTGAAGCTGCCTCCCTCCTAATCTGTGCTTGACTATATCTATGAGCCCCATTATCTCCCTCGCATTTGTGCCTCTCAGCGTCTCCTTATAGAATCTCAATGGATATCCGGAGGCGACATCCATCTCATGGGCTTGCCTCTGAACCTCCTCCGGATTAATCATCCGGATTATGAAGAGCGGAGAATCCATAATTCCGCCTATCCTATCCGGCAGATACTCCCTAGAGAAATTCAGGAAAGCATCAAGAGCAATCATTATGCTATCTTCATCCCCATCGCAGTCTCTACGTTTTGCTGAGTGCCAGAATGGATGAGCGAAGCATACATTCAGGTCGGTAAAGCCTATTATTCTGCCAAGAACCCCGGCGCATGTGTGGGGAGCTAGACCAATGACCAGCTTTCCGACTAGGTCCTCTGGACGGGTGACATTGTAGTATGGAGGCAGATGATAAACCTTCTGCAGGAGCTCATCTATGAATCTCGTTATGCGGATGAGGTAATCGATGCTTTTTCTTGGGATCACGATGTCCTGGATCTTGAGTTCGCATAATTGGTTTGGGCTTGTGAGCGGGCGGCCCTCATAATCATGTCGGTAACCGAGCTCCCTGAGCCTCTCAACTGAGACCCCTATCTCACTGGGCTTAAAGTGGGTCAGAGGGGCATTCGTCATGTCGAACCTCACGGTTCCATCCTTGTAGACTGACAGCCCATACTTTGCTCTTAGAATTCCTTTCTCCAGCGCCTCAGGGGTCTTCGTCCTGTTCGTAAGTCCCTTTACCCCTTTAACCTGCTTCGGTTTGAATCCTATTTTCCCGCATGCCTCATCGATGAGGCTCCTCAGCGGAACCTGTTGTCTCTCGTAATTTCTCGTCTCAGACTTACAGACGGGACAGGTATCGAGTTCTATATTCCTCCCGCATCTGGGGCATACAGACTCAATAATCGTTGGAGATTTACAGTTTGGACATGTCTGCATGAAAGTTGCGGTCCGGCAGCTTGGGCATCTCCGCTTCACTATCTCTACGGTTATGACCCTCTCTCGAGACGCCTTCATCAAGTCTCTCTGGGCGCCTCCATTCAGCCCCACTGGAAACAGGACGTGAACAGGAGGGGTCATCTCCCTCCTGCTTGCCTTCTCAGGACGCCCAACCCTTGCTCCGATGAAGGTTGGAGCCTTATCCCTAATTTTTATCCCTGAGATCTCAGCCAAGTTTTCAAGTGTTGATAATTCATGGTTTATTTCCATTCTCTCATGCCTGTGGAGCCCAAGCGAGTAGGAGAAGACATAGGCATCATCATCCTCGATGAGGATCTCATCTCCAACAACTCTGTGGGGAATGCAGATCCGCTCTAACAGACCCTTTATACTTGGGGAAAGCTTTCCCTTGATGCTTGCGACTATATCGTCATGGCCCTCTATTTTTGATTCTAAAAGCCAAGAACGTAGCTCCCTCAGCTCCTCCGGATCAATATAGGCCCAGAAGTATGTATATGCTGGGTGGAGGGGGACATCGAGGCCTAGGCTTATCCTAATGGCGTCCCTCACGGGCGGTACATTGATCAATGGGGATTGGATGTACCCCTTCATGGAGTTGGGGGATACGGAGACCGCAGCAGCGGCCTCCTTTAGGTCTCCTTTAAATCGCTTATCTATAGCCTCCTTAACCTCTTCTGCCCACCACTCCTCAGTATAGCCTGCTGGGAGGAGCTTCTTGTTGTTGTATAGGAAATCGCCGAAGCTTACGAGGAGATCGCCTAGAAAAAGAATCTTGTCAATCTCATCCTTGATTAGGTCGAAGTTCTGGGGGGTGACCCTCACCACAGAGCCGTCCTTCAGCCGTACAATCGGAGGCTCGATCGAGTCCACTGAGAGCACAACCCCAGACTTGCCCGGCGTCTCGATCTTGAGTTGGGTGCCGCCGGCTAAGAAGTCCTGAAGGGTCCTCATCGTGAGTGGGTGAACGGCGACGGCTGAGAGCCCTGTGTTCCTGGATCTCCCGTACCTCAGCCTAAATCCGCCTCTCATTGACGGGAAACTCAGAATCGGGCGGCCAGCAGGAACATCCTCCATGAAGCTCGATCTCTTCTTCCTCGCGGTCTCCCTGATCTCCTTCAGCCATTCCCATCCCTCAATCCCGAGCTCCTCAACAACGGCGAGGACCTTCGCTGCACGTCCTATTATGCCATCATTGACCACGCGCAGCGCTCCTCCCCTCAGGCAATTCGTCTCGATGCGGGGGAGGTTACGGTGGGATGACACCTCAATCTTGTTCGATGGGATCCCCGTTATCTCGACGGGAAGATGCCTAAGCGCCTTTCTTAACTCCTCATCTGAGACGCGGTACTGGAAGCGGCTGACTTCCCTCTCATAGAGCCGGAGCTCCTCGATAAACCGGTTAATCTCCTCCTCGGTCGGCTTGTAACGGTCTAGGCCCAGCAGGCGGCGGACGAGATCCGCCACAACTGGGGTAAGAGCTGTCTCCGTTCCCCCGGCTGAGCGGATTGGACCCGCGAAGTAGATGGCCAAGTAGCGGGAGCCATCCATGTTCTTCTTGATCAGAACCTTGGCGATGCCTTCTGAGTAGACGGCGGCGGTCACTCCCTCTGTTAAGATAGCAAGGGCAGTTCTGATTGCCTGTGCGGCCGCCTCTTCTTCCCCCAGCCTGCCGAATCTTCCGTTGACTATCTCTTCGGCGATCTTGAAGGCCATCCTTTCCCTCGGCATCTTCTTCGAGAGTTTCCTTATCCTCTCAGCGAGGTTACGTATACCTATGAAGCCCTCCACGAGTCCGGCCAGATCTTCCGCTATTCTGATCTCAGGATGAGGCTTCGGGTCGACCCCTACCTTCCTAGCGGCAACGGCAACCTCAATAATCCTTTCCAGTAGTCGTCTAAGCTCAGAGAAGTACCTCCGATAATCCTCGTTTAAGCCTTGAAGCAACTTTATCACGAAGCCTTCTAGTGACTATTCAGTATGGATCCTGCAGAGTATAATTGTGGGCCACTTCTCCATGGGGCGCCCGACGACTTGTCGATAAGTATTCTTAGCGAGCTCCTCCCGGCGACTAACGCATGCCCTGCATCGTTCATGCCTCATGTCAGACGGGCCGTCACATTGGCCGCAGTTCAGAAGGAGGGTTTCACCTAAGCCTTTTAGGTTTGTCCATGCGAACTCCCGTTCGTCATATTCGGGTTCGAAGTCCGGCCAGATGTCGTATAGGTCATCTCTTCCTAGGATCTTCTTTAAGGACGCAAAATAATTCTCGAATGAGGTCAATCTCTCCTCCCCCCTCAGTCGGATTGATCAATACCTCTATCTGCCGCTCCCTCTTTTATGCCTTCCATTATTTCCAGAATCTTCCTCTTCGGATCGCTCTGTTCAAGAGCCGTACTGACGACGACAATGTCAGCTCCGGCATATACGATCTCCTTCGCCTGAGAGCCTGTCCTTATCCCCCCTCCAACCAAGAGGGGCAAGTTGACTACACTCTTCACCATCCTTATGGTCTTGGACGGGACTGGTTTGCTGACCCCCGATCCCCCTTCCAAGTAAATAAATCTCATACCTAAGAATTGGGCGGCGAGCGCATGAGCAACGGCCAAGCTGGACTTCTCATAGGGTATTGGACAGGCCTTTCCAATGACGGCTGCGGCTCCCCCCTCACCGAGAATTAAATAGCCTAGGGGGATCGGCTCTATATGGAATTTCCTAATAAGCGGGGCTGCTAGCACCTGCACTCCAATGATGAAGTATGGATCGGCGGAATTGAGGAGGGACATGAACCAGATGGCATCCGCATACCTGCTTATGCCTGTGATGTTATTTGGGAATAGTATGACGGGAATCTTAACGCTCTCCTTGATGGATTTCACGATCTTATCGAGGGACTCCGGGGAGACCAGGGTGGATCCTCCCACCATTATAGCTGAGGCTCCGGCTCTCTCCCCTTCCTTAGCTATCAGAGAGGCGGACTCCGCATCGACATCCTCCGGGTCGATTAAGGGAATAAATATAGCCCCTTTTTCTCGGATGCTCGTCAGAAGATATCTCTCAGTCTTACCCAACATCAC
>LUCF01000055.1 GCA_001593845.1 Candidatus Bathyarchaeota archaeon B63
CGACGCCTGTTAGTCCCAGAAGATACTCCTTCAGCCCGAGGTTCTGCTTGTCAGCCTCCTCGTCGAACGGCGCCTCCCTTAGGAGCTGCATATCCCTCTCCGTAGGCGGGATGACCTCGTCGTACCACCCCGGAATCCTGATCTTCTCATCCATCCCCTTGAGCGTAGAGAGCATCCAGACCAGCCGCCAGGCGGGGTTGGGGACAAGCGGAGCCTTTGAGGAGTGGACATCGGTCTTCGGCCCCCTAGCCTTGAACTCAACGTACATTATGCCCTTAGCGCCGAGGGTCACGACGGGCCTGCCTTCAGTGTCAACCCCTTCTCCCTCCCATATGTATCCGTCCGACCTGAGAAGCGGCATCCTTCCGCGGACGAACCGCCCCAGATGGGGACTCCCAATCTCCTCTTCGCCTTCGATGAAGAACTTCAGGTTCACCGGCACCTCCCCGTAAACGTCCATGTATGCCCTCGCCGCCTCCAGCCTCGCGATTATGTTCCCCTTGTTATCGCAGACCCCACGCGCATAGATCCTCCCATCCCTGACCTCTGGGCTGAAGGGAGGGGAGACCCACTTCTCGAGGGGGTCCGGCGGCTGCACATCATAATGATTATAGAACCCTAGGGTTCCGTGGGGTTTCCCGCTTCTGATCTCTCCGAGGACTACTGGGTTTCCGCCCTTCACCTCTAAGACCCTAACGTCTATCCCTATGTTCTTCATCATCTCCTCGAGGACGCCTACGCACTCATCTATGCCCCTTTTATGAGCTGAGACGCTTGGCTGCCGGCATAGACTCTTAAGGTCCTCGACGAATCCGCCGATGTTCCGGTCTATATACTGATAAAGTTCCCAGAGACCCTCCATCAAAGAGACCACCGGGAAAGATCAAGCTTCTAGGTATAAATTAAAGGAGGACCCGGGCAAAAAGCTTAATGCCCCCCAGCCTAGGGCTACTGCCAAGGAAGCCTACCGTGCTTCTTTACGTAGTTGACTAGGCCCCCCTCGGAGAGGATCTCCATGAGCTCCGGCGGCAGTGGCCTCGTCCTGTAGAGCCTCCCCTGCGTAATGTTCCTAACGTAGCCCCCGGTCAGGTCGACCTCAAGGATGTCCCCATCCTGAATCTCCCCCGCCCCCTCGCACTCCACGACTGGAAGCCCCACATTCACGGAGTTGCGATAGAATATCCTGGCGAAGGATCGGGCGATCACGGCGGCGACCCCCAGATGCTTAAGGACGAGCGGGGCCTGCTCACGGCTCGATCCGCAACCGAAGTTCCTCCCCGCTACTATGAAGTCCCCCCTCCTGACTCTCCGGGCGAAATCCGGCATTATCGCTTCCATCGCGTGTCTCGAGAGCTCATCAATATCGGTTATGCTCAGCTTGTACTTCCCAGCGATTATGTAATCCGTATTCACGTCATCCCCAAACTTCCACGCCCTTCCAGGACCGAGCATCAACCAATCCCTCCGGATAGGAATCTCCTAGGATCCGTTATCTCACCGTTAATAGCGGAGGCCGCGGCCGTGGCTGGGGAGCCTAAGTAGATCTCAGCCTCATCGCTTCCCATCCTAGCCTTGAAGTTCCTATTCGACGTGGAGATGCATCTCTCCCCAGCCGCTAGGATTCCCTGGTGGCCGCCGGCGCACGGCCCGCATCCGGGATTACAGACCACGCAGCCAGAATCTAAGAAGACCTCAATCAGGCCTTCCTTTAAAGCCTCCAAGTAGACCCTTCGAGAGGCTGGAATAACGATTACACGTACCCCCCTCTTGACCTTCCTGCCCCTGAGGATCTCAGCGGCGACCCTGAGGTCGCTGAGACGGCCATTCGTGCAGGAGCCTATGAAGACCTGGTTGACATCCTTTCCCTCAGCATCCCTCACGGGCCTCACGTTATCCACCTGGTGTGGGCAGGCGACCTGAGGCTCCAGGTCTGAGACATCCAGCCTCAGCGTCTCACAGAACCCCGCGTCTTCGTCACTTTTAATCTCTATTCCCCGTCCGATCCCGAGTGCCTTCAGGAATGAGCGGGTCTCCCCGTCAGGTTCGATGATCCCGGTCTTGGCGCCCATCTCTACGGCCATGTTCGTGAGCGTCAGTCTACCCTCGACGCTCAGCGACTTAATCAGTTGCCCGCCGAATTCTATCGCCTTGTACGTCGCCCCGTCAGCCCCGACCATCCCAACTATCCTCAGAATAACGTCCTTTGCGAGGACCATCGGCGGCAGCTCCCCCTCAACCATGATCCTCATCGTCTCCGGAACCTTGAACCAGAGCCTTCCAGAGATGAGGACGGCGGCCATTTCCGTTGAGCCTATGCCCGTCCCGAAGGCCCCCAAAGCCCCATAAGTACAGGTATGAGAGTCAGAGCCGACTATCAGCCCTCCGGGGAGGACGAGTCCAGACTCGATCATCACCTGGTGGCATACGCCTGACCCAGCCTCGTAGAACCTAGCCTCATGTCTAAAGGCGAATTCCCTCATCGCCCTGTGAACCCGCGAGATGGACTCATATGCGCTGGGGGCCACGTGGTCGATGACGACGGCAACCCTGGATGGATCCCAGAGGTTCTTCCCGCCCATCTCCCTGAAGGCATCCATCACGAGCTGAGCCATGCCGTCATGCATCATCGCCGCGTCGATGTTCGCAACGACTATGTCACCTGCATAGGCATCCTTCCCGGATGCGCGGCTTAGAATCTTCTCAGAGACGGTCTTGCCCATCCTTGAACCCCAGATAATTCCCAAGTAGTTTTTAAAAAGGTTATGCCTATCGATAATCGCATTATCAGCAGTATATCAAGATGGCAACGAAGGGTTACAGCATTGGGGGGCCATCCGGATTCGACGTTGACGTATTCATGGGGCTTTGAGCAGCAGTCACTCCGCGTGTATGCCTTATCTCTTCCTCTTCCTCAGGAGCAACTTGTTGATCCCGTTTATCATGGCTTCGACGCTCGCCATCACTATATCCTCTCTGGCCCCCCTCGCCGAGACCACATTTCCCTCGTTGTCCTCGACCTTTATGATGACCTCTGCGACCGCGTCTGACCCTCCGGTAAGCGCCTCCAACCGATACTCAGTCAGCCTCACATTCGCCAGACCATCTGTGATCTTCTGGATCGCCTTTATCGCGGCGTCGACTGGGCCTACACCCGTCTCCGCCGCTATGTACTCCTTCCCGTCGATGATTATCTTCACCGAGGCTGTTGGGATGACCCTTATGCCGGTCGTCACCGCGAAGTCTGTGAGCTCAACTATCCTCTCCTCTATGACTTCCCCTATGACCGTCCTTGCTATCGCGAGGAGGTCGGCGTCCGTGACGGTCTTCCCCTTGTCACCGAGCTCCTTGACCCGCCGGACGATCTCCTTGAGCTGGCTCTCAGTCGGGTAGAGGCCGGCCTCCTCAAGCTCGGCCTTTATTCCATGCCTGCCCGCGAGCTTCCCGGCTTGAAGCCTCCTTCTCCTCCCCACGACCTCTGGGCTGAAGGGCTCGAATGTGAGGGGCTCAACTGTGACTCCCCTCGTGTGTATTCCTGACTCATGGGAGAAGGCGTTCTCGCCTACTATGGCCTTGTTAGGCTGTATGATCACGCCTGTCAGCCTGGAGACGAGCTTCGAAGTGGCATATATCAGGCGCGTATTAACCCTGGTCTTCTTTCCGTATATGAGATGGAGGCCCATCACGACCTCCTCGAGCGCGGCGTTACCAGCCCTCTCCCCGAGGCCATTAACTGCGACGTGGACCTGACTCGCCCCCCCAGCGACCCCGGCTAACGAGTTCGCAACGGCAAGCCCGAAGTCATTGTGGCAGTGTACGCTTAGGGGGGTCTCAACTATGGTCTTCAACTCCCTGATTAGGCGCTCCATCCCCTGGGGGCTCATTATGCCGACGGTGTCCGGGATGTTTATCCTATCCGCCCCCGCATCCTCAGCTGCCTTGCAGATCCTCTTAAGGAACCCCATCTCCGTCCGAGTTGCATCCATAGGCGAAAACTCGCAGACAACCCCGTGATCTTTTATGTACTCCACGGACTGGACTGCGGCATCTAAGACCTCCTCCGGGGTCATCCCTAAGGCATGCTTCATCTGAACCTCCGACGTCGAGATGAATGTGTGTATGCACGGAGCATCGCATTTCAGGGCGATGTCTATGTCGCTCTTCAGAGTGCGGGTTAAAGCGCAGATCTCAGCCTTCAACCCGGCGTTCACGATCTCCCTGAAGGCCTGCTGCTCGCCGCTCGAGGCGGAGGGGAACCCGGCCTCTATCGTGTCGACGCCGAGCCTATCGAGCTGCTGAGCTATCTCGAGCTTCTGCTCGGGGGTGAAGGAGATGCCTGGTGTCTGCTCCCCATCCCTCAACGTCGTATCGAATATCCTTATGCGATCCAATACTCATCCCTCCTAACGGTCATTTCATGTCTCCATCTCCATTATCTTCTGGGCGATAGCCTCACCCATCTCCAATGTCCTTAACTTCCCCCCGAAGTCCGGTATCGTCAGGCCCTCGCGGAGAGCCTGAGCGACGCCTGACTCAACGAGCCCAGCGGCCTCCAGGCAGGAGGGGTCGCCGTATCTCTCGCCGAGCCACTCAAGCATCATCTTGGAGGCCAGGATCATGGAGCACGGGTTGGCCGTGTGCTTCCCAACCCTCGTTGGGGCGGACCCGTGGACGGGCTCGAAGAGGGCGAAGTCATCGCCTATGTTCCCGCCTGGCGCCATCCCCAGGCCGCCTACGAGCTGAGCGGCCTCGTCTGATAGGATGTCTCCGAACATGTTCGTGGTCACGATGACATCGTAGCTTTGAGGCTCCTTTATGAGCCTCATCGCGGCTGCGTCGACATACTGCTCATTGAATGTGACTTCGGGGTACTTCTCCGCGACCTCCCTGCAGACCTGAGCGAAGAGCCCGCAGGTCTTCTTCATCACATTAGACTTGTGAATAGCCGTTACTTTTCTTTTTCCGTCTCTTCTTAAGGCGAGCTCGAAGGCCCTTCTCGCTATTCTCTCGCATCCCATCCTCGTGATGACCCTCAGCGCAACCGCCACGTCATCAAGGGTGAACTCGAACCCCTTATAGAGCCCCTCAGTATTTTCACGTACGAAGACCAGGTCTATGTCGTCCCTTAGGCACGGTGCGCCCTGATAAGCCTTCACCGGGCGGATGTTCGCGTATAGATCGAACATCATCCTAAGCCTGACGATCACGTCCGCTGCGGTCTCGCCGACCGGCCCCTTGATGCATACGTGGGATCTCCTTATGGCCTCCACGGTCTCATCTGGAAGTGCGACGCCCCTCTTCTCGAAGCAGGCGTCCCCAGCCTCCAGCCTGACGAATTCGAGGTTGACCCCAGCCTTCTTCTGCACGGCGTCCATCACGATGAGCATGGTCTCTGTCAGCTCAGGGCCTATTCCATCACCCGGAATAAGGGCTACCCTGTATCTCCTCAAGGTGTTCCTCCTCCAATCTTCTTTTTCAGATGATCGATGAGCCCCCCATCCTTCAGTATCTCCAGAATGAATCTTGGAAGCCTAAGTGCCTTTACGACCCTGTTCTTCGTCTCATTCACGATCATCCCCTCCTCGAGGTCGACGGTGAGGAGGTCGCCCTCCTCAACCTCCCGGATGATGCCGGGGCTCTCGAGGACCGGCAGACCTATGTTTATTGCGTTCCTATAGAATATGCGGGCGAAGAACTCCGCTACTATGCATCTCACCCCAGCGTACTTCAGGGCTATGGGAGCCTGCTCACGGCTCGATCCGCAACCGAAGTTCCTCCCGGCGATGAGTATCACGCCTCCCCGCGCCTTCTCAGCGAATCCTGGGTCAAGCCCCTCCATCGCATGTCTCGCCAGCTCCCGGGGGTCAAGAGACGTTAGGTACCTGCTTGGGATTATGACGTCAGTGTTCACGTCGTCCCCGAAGACCACGGCTCTCCCAGTTACCTTCACAGCCTAGCCCCCCAGAAACCCCTCTGGATCGACTATTCTCCCGGCTAGGGCTGACGCGGCGACTGTCGCCGGGGAGGCGAGGTAGACCTCAGCCTCTGGGCTTCCCATCCTCCCAACGAAGTTCCTGTTAGATGAGCTTATGCATACCTCTCCGGGGGCGAGGAGGCCCATGTGCCCACCGAAGCAGGCCCCGCATGTTGGGTTTGTAACTGTCGCC
>LUCF01000056.1 GCA_001593845.1 Candidatus Bathyarchaeota archaeon B63
GGGTCAGCATACAAGAGATAACTGACAGTTTCGTGAAGGTTGATGAGAAGACATTAACGTCCCCCAAGCCGTCCAATGTGAAGGTATACGAAGAATTACAGGAAATCCAGAATGAGGTCAGCCTATCCCTCAGAAGGGTCTTCAGCAGGCACCGGGGATACCTAAACCGATTCGTCTCCCAGTAGGCTCAATAAACCCACGCCTCCCCTAGGCCTTCGGGGCTCTCTCCCTCTTTCTTTTTTCCACACGGGTTTGCACCGCAGAATATTTTTCTTTATAAAGGCATACAACTTCGTATCTGAACGTGGCCGAGGGAAGGGTCAACTCGGCATATCTTAGGCCTTTAATCGAGAATTTAACGAGAAACTGGGTGCATAAATCTTTTATATCAGATAGTGATGGAAACCATCACATTTCATCTCTGGAGTGACCTGGATGGAAAGGATAAACATCGCTTTGGTTGGCTGCGGCGGGATAGCGGGGGCTCATGTCAACGGATACCGCGACCTCCACGGTAGGGGACTGAGAATCTTCAATCTGAAGGCGGTCTGCGATGTTTCTGAGGAAAACGCGGAGTCTAAGGCGGAGATTATAGAGAAGTTTCAAGGCTATAAGCCGACCGTTTATTCGAGCCTCGACAAGATGCTCAGTAATGAGAGCATAGATGCGGTGGACATCTGCCTGCCTCATAATGTTCATCACACAGTAGCCTGTGAATGCCTGGATAGGGGACTTCACATCATGATAGAGAAGCCGCTGGGCATAACGATGAGGGCGGCGAGGCTCATAATTCAAAAAGCCGAGAAGACGGGTAAGGTGGTAGCCGTCGCCGAGAATTACCGAAGAGACCCGACGGAGCGAGCTAAGCACTGGGCTGCAAAGAGGGGATTGATAGGAGAGCCGCGGATGGTCATCTGGATGGCTGCCACGTGGGGCCCGAAGCCGTGGGGCTGGAGAGAGGATAAATTCGTGGCGGGCGGCAGCTGGGTCTTCGACGGCGGGGTGCACTGGGCTGATCTGGACAGGTATCAATTGGGAAGAGAAGCCATCGAGGTTTTCGCGGTGAACCACACATTTGACAAGGTGAAGGAAGGCGTAAAGGTTACAGTGGATGACATGACTATGGCGATAGTCAGATACGAGGGGAACGTCTACTCCCAGTGGCTTTGGACAAGAGCAGCCCCAGCGAAGCGGATGGTGACCCATACAATATACGGCTCGAAGGGGGCGCTCAACAATGAGGGCCTCTACCTTCAAAGGGAGGACGGAGCAGTCGAGAGTAAGCAGATGCTGAACGTCATAAACGAGATGAGGAACGACTTAGATAGCAGCGAACTGGAGAGGCTCTTCCCAGGAGGCTCAACCAACACCTTCGCTATTGAGCTTTACGATTTCTATCTGGCCCTAACTGAGAAGCGGAAGCCGGAGGTCGACGCCTATGACGGATACAAGGACATGGCGATACCCATGGGCTTCTACGAGTCAGCCGCCCTAAATAGGCCGGTAACCGTAAGGGATGTGGAGGAGCTACGCGTGGAGGAGTACCAAAAGGAGATAAACGAGAGGCTTGGGATTTAAGCCCGAAAAGCCGCCCGTTCATGACCAATAAAGTTTTTTAATCCTCCCTTTTCATTTCTAGTCGGAAGATAATGGCAGCTAACATCTTCGAGGACATCATACACAGCCTGATGGAGATTCCGAATCCGTCAAGGGAAGACGTGAACAGAGTCAAGGTTAGGGTATCCGAGCGATATGGGCTGAGCCGCGTTCCAAGCAACTCCGAGATAATCCGCCACCTCACCCCCATGCAGAAGACGAAGCTCCTAAGGGCCCTTCAGAGAAAGAAGGTACGGTCAGCCTCAGGAGTCACGATAATAGCGGCGATGACGAGGCCGTGGCCATGCCCACAGAAGGAGCCCTGCGCCTACTGTCCCGGAGGGCCCTCTCAAGGGGTTCCCCAGAGCTATACGGGCCGAGAGCCAGCGGCGATGAGGGGATGGCAGAATGACTACGACCCATACAGACAGGTTAGGCATAGGATAGACCAGTATACCGCGATTGGGCATACAGTGGACAAGGTTGAACTCATAATCATGGGAGGGACATTCCCAAGCTCACCCGTGGAGTATCAGGAATACTTCATTCAGAAGTGCCTCGACGCCATAACTGGGAGGCCCTCGAGGTCGCTTGAGGAGGCGAAGAAGCTCGCCGAGACAAGCCGCATAAGAAACGTCGGGATAACCGTTGAGACCCGCCCGGACTGGTGTAAGGAGACCCATGTCGACAGAATGTTATCTATGGGAGTAACCCGCGTAGAGATCGGCGTCCAGAACGTCTACGACGACATATATGAGATTGTGAACCGAGGTCACAAAGTAAGCGACGTCATCGAAGCCACGAGGATACTGAAGGACTCCGGGCTGAAGGTCGTCTATCACATGATGCCGGGGCTTCCAGGATCAAACCTCAAACGTGACCTGGAGGGGTTCAGAAGGATCTTCCATGACCCCGACTTCAAGCCTGACATGCTCAAGATATATCCATGCCTCGTTATAGAGGGGACGAAGCTCTACGAATGGTGGAGAAGAGGCCTATACAACCCATACACGACTGAGGAGGCCGTTGACCTGATCGTTCAGGTGAAGAAGATTGTTCCCGAATGGGTCAGGATTATGCGTGTCCAAAGGGACATCCCGGCGTACATGATAGTCGACGGGGTGGACAGAAGCAATCTACGCGAGTTAGCTCTAAACCGCCTAAGGGAGGAGGGGTACAGATGCAGATGCATAAGATGCAGGGAGGCCGGTCACCGCTGGCTGAGGGATCACATCCAACCGAACCCAGAAAGCATAGAGGTGCATGTTCAAGGATATGAGGCTTCCGGGGGAAAGGAGTTCTTCATCTCATCAGAGGACGAGGAGAACGACGTTCTTGTAGGATACCTACGGCTTAGGTTCCCATCAGAGAAGGCTCATAGGCCGGAGATCCGAGGGAAAAGCGTCTCTCTGATTCGGGAGCTCCGCGTCTGCGGCGAGATGGTTCCGGTTGGGAGGCATTCAGACCACGCCCTCCAGCACAGGGGCTGGGGGAGAAGGCTCATCGAAGAGGCTGAGAGGATCAGCCGCGAGTGGGGAATGGAGAGGATCATCGTGACCAGCGCCCTGGGAACGAAGGAGTATTACAGGAAGCTCGGGTTTTCCTACGACGGCGCATACATGAGCAAGGCTCTTTAGAACCAATTTTTGAGTATGTAGCGCCTCTATTGATTACCCATTAATTGTAAGAAAAGGCTTAAATTGATCTCGCCTCATCTATTCGTCGGTAGACTTAGAATCCGGCATCCCAGACCGATGATTACGCCTGAGATTGTCGGAGAGGCTGGTCATCACACAAATGGTAACCTGACCCGTGGGGGAACAGACCTTGAAAGCCGATAAGTATGAGAAGATAAGCGCGCTTGCACGCCGCCGGGGCTTCTTCTGGCCCTCCTATGAGATATACGGAGGCGTAAGCGGCTTCATAAACTGGGGGCCGCTAGGCTCCGTGATGAAGAGGAGAATCGAGGATAAATTCAGGGACATTTTCATCCGGAGGCTAGGCCTCTACGAGATCGAGACCCCGATAATCAGCCCCGAGGTCGTCTTCAAAGCCTCAGGCCACCTCGAGAGCTTCAGGGAGCCGATGGTGGAATGCGGCGATTGTAAGAGGCGGTTCAGGGCGGACCACCTGCTTCAGGAGTTCGCTGATCTCCCATCCCAAGAGACCGATAGGATGAGGCTCGCGGAGATAAAGGGGGCGATCGAGGAGCATGGAATCAGATGCCCAGACTGCGGCGGCCCCCTAGGAGAACCCAAGTACTTCCTGACGATGTTTAAGACTACGATAGGCCCATACTCAGACGTTGTAGGCTACGGCCGCCCCGAGGCGGCTCAGGGGATCTTCGTGGAGTTCAGACGCCTATACGAGCAGGTCAGAGAGAGGCTCCCAGTGGGGTTCGCCGTGATCGGCCATGCACTGAGAAACGAGATCTCCCCGAGGCAGGGGCCCATGAGGCTTAGGGAGTTCACAATAATCGACCTTGAGTTCTTCATCGACCCAGAGTCTCCAGGGTGTCCCCTCCTAAAGAGGGTTGAGGATGAGACGCTGAACATGGTCCTCGCCGAGAATAGGCTCAGGGGCTCAGAGGAGCCCGTTAAACTGACCGTCCGGGATGCTGTTGCCCGTGGCTACATCAAGATGGAGTGGCAGGCCTTCTTCATGGCATTGGCTAAGCGGTTCCTAGAGGAGCTCGGGGTCCCAGATGAGAAGCAGCGGTTCATCGAGAAGCTCGATTGGGAGAGGGCTCATTACTCAACTCAGGGATTCGATCAGGAAGTCTACCTCGACCGTTGGGGCTGGGTTGAGGTCTCAGGCTTCAATGATCGAACAGACTTCGACTTGAAGGGGCACATGCGGGAGAGCGGCGAGGACATGAGAGTCTTCAAGACCCGAGAGAAGCCGAAGGTGAGGAAGGAGAGAATACTCAAACCGGTGATCCGGAATATCCGCCGGGACTTTAGGGAGGAGATGGGGAGGGTTCTAAACCTGCTTTCCAAGACGAGACCCGAGGAGATCGAGAAGCACCTCAAGGAGAAAGGCTACTTTATGTTGGGGGGCTTCAGGATCCTTCCGAGCCACGTAAAATTCGAGGAACGCGTAACAGAGGAGAAGGGCAGACGGTTCATCCCACACGTCATCGAGCCCAGCTTCGGCTCAGACAGGCTGACCTACGTCGCGCTTGAGTACGCCTACACCGTTAAGGATGGGAGGGTCATCCTGAGATTGCCGCGTGACATAGCACCTGTGCAGCTGGCCGTACTTCCCCTTGTTCAGAGGGACGGCCTCCCGGAGAAGGCCCGCGGCATATACGAGGCCCTAATCGAGGAGGGTTTCACAGTCGAGTATGATGAGGCTGGATCGATCGGTAGGAGATACGCCAGATTCGACGAGATCGGGACTCCCATATGCATAACAGTGGATTACGAAACCTTAAAGGACGGCACCGTCACCCTCAGAGACAGGGACTCGTGGAAGCAGGTCAGAACCGGCGTCAAGCAGCTCCCAAGACTGCTCTGGGACTTCTTCCGCTTCAAGATGGACTTCACCGGGCTTGGAAGCCCAGTCGGGGAGAAATCGTAGCCCATTAAAGCCAAGGGCAGTCTCGGCGAGCCTTCACATCCCATAGTCCTTTAAGGGGGAGCCTGATCTTCAGCTACATTAGTTAGGTTTTTTAATCTTTCCGAGTATTTAATTGTAGACGAGCGATCTTGGATGAGGCGGGCGCTGTTGGTTCTTCCGATCGAGGCGGAGCATAGAGCTAAGAGGAGGGCCCTTAGACTCTGCCAGGAGCACCTCAGGAAGGTTATGGATGTCTACCGGAAGGCCGCGCAGCTCATGGACGCCTTCGCTGAGGGAGACCGCAAATCATTAAGCGCCCTCTACAGGGAAGTTCAAGAGCTCAGCGATGAGGTGGATAACTCCAAACGGATGGTCGCGCAGGAACTAGTTGAGATAGGAGCTATACTCCTGAACAGGGAGGACTTTCTGAGGTTCACCGATGTCACATCTGAGATAGCTGACTTCTGCAAGGGAATAGCATTCAGGGTCTCACAGTTGACGGAGCGGGGATGGAAGGTCCCGTCTAACCTCAAGAAGGAGACATCTAACCTCGCCGGCGCCGTCTTCGACGCCTTCGCGAAGCTCCGGGACACATTTCTCATGCTGAATTACGGCTCGCCGAAGGTCCTGGAGAAGGCGAAGGACGTTGAGGTCGCTGAGAGAAACGTGGATAACATGTATCGGCAATTGGAGATGGGCATCCTCAGCAGCAGCAGGATGGACATTCCCACCCTGCTTTTGATGAGGGACATAATTCAGCTCCTTGAGGACGCGGCGGACAAGATTGAGGATGCGGCCGATGCGACTAGGATATTAGCATTCACTATATGAACGGTGACCCGGAACCATGCCTCCTCCCTTCGAGGCAGAATTCGTTGAAAACTTCCTCAT
>LUCF01000057.1 GCA_001593845.1 Candidatus Bathyarchaeota archaeon B63
AACGCTAGGTCCGCACATCTCTCCTCGAGCTGCCTCTTCAGCCCGGATGGAACCTCAACGAAGTCTTCGACTGGGACGATCATGGCCTTAACTCCCGCCTCCCGGATGTGCCCGGGGAGGGCTAGAAGGAGATCCTTATGCAGCCCAGAGGCCACGCAGATCTCCGCCTTCGGGATCATCTTCGGCATGTACCTCTCAGGTTCATCGATGAAGCTTGGCAGTTCAGATGGGCTTGGCAGCTCCACCGCGGCCTTGATCTCATTCACATATGTGTAGATATTGTACTTGCAGTAGTCGCAGTGGATCCCACATGGCTTACAGAAGCTCGGGTCATTAATGAGGTTCCGGATCACCCTCTCCGCGTAATCGCCGCTGTAGATGAAGATCAGGGATGGCTTTTCCCCTCGATCGGCCCCGTCTGAACCCGCCAAGACGGCTCACACATCCATATTCAGGAAGAATTATCACGCATGGAATTTAATATCTGTATATCATCGCTTGAGGATGGGAATCCATGTCCGGGTAAAGACCATCCTAAAAGGGGGCGATCCCCGTTGTTGATGGTTCCCCCCTGGTTTGGGAGGCGGATACGCTGAAAGAAAAGCAGGCATGAAGAACCTCATGATTGAGCCTGGAAGGGAGGAGCCTACATTATCCGGGCTCAGAAGGCAACGCTTAAATCAGCCTCTCCGATCATTTCATATGAGAAACATGAGGGTGAAGGTCCTCTACTTAGGCCTCGTCAGGGCCAAAACTGGGCGCGAATCTGAAGAGTACGAATTAGCCGAGGGTGCATCGCTGCATGATCTTCTCGATGAGCTCTCATCCAAGTACCGGGGAGGCCTAGGCGATCTTTTAAGGGCCGATGAGAAGACGAGGCTGGACCCAACGATCGTAGCGACGGTTAACGGCGCTTCAAAGGACATCTCACAGGCGAGGAAGATAAAGCTCAAGGAGGGGGACACGGTGGCCCTGATGAGCCTGATAAGCGGGGGATGAATGGGGCGGATACAGGATCGCCCGTGGGATGGAGGAAGGATTCACGAGCAAGACCCTTCGAAGAGAACCGGAGAAGATATGGGACGAAAAGGAGATTCTCAAGCGCCTCTCCGATAAGACCGAGTTCGAGAGGGCGGTTCTCATGGCCACCCTGAGGATCCCAAGGGGCAAGGTAACAACGTACAAGAGGATAGCTGAGATGGTGGGGAGGCCGAGGGCCTGCAGGGCTGTTGGAAATGCGCTTCACAAGAACCCCCTCGCGCCGATCATCCCATGCCACAGAGTGGTCAGGTCCGACGGAACCCTCGCCGGGGAGGAAGGGTGCGTTGAGGCTAGGAGGCTCCGCCTCCTCGAGGAGGGCATAAGGGTCGAGGGGAACAGGGTTAAGCTCAGCAGGGACATCCTCTTCTGAGGCCGCCTCAGCCAGCCGGGCAGAATAAACATTTAATAGTGCGACGCGCCGTTTATCATTAACGAAGCATCTGGAAGTTTGGAAAGGTGCAGAGAGTTGCTTGAGGATCAGGCTTCCCGCTTCTACCTGCCGGGCGCAACGACCGTCGGGGTGGTCTGCAAGGACGGAGTAATCCTAGCTTCGGAGAAGAGGGTCTCGTATGGAAATCTCGTTCTAAGCCGGGCAGGCAAGAAGGTCTTCAGGATAACCCCGAACATAGGCGCTGCCTGCGCCGGGCTCGTCTCGGACATGCAGATCCTCGTCCGGGAGGTCGGAGCGTACGCTAACCTCTTCAGGCTTCAGGTGAACCGGCCGATAACGGTCAGGGCGGTCGCGAAGCTCATGTCGAATCTCCTCTTCAGCCGGCGGCTCTTCCCCCTGATAACCCAGACGGTTGTGGGAGGCGTGGATGATGACGGCCCGTCGCTCTACGTTCTGGATGTCCTCGGCTCGAACATCCCAGACAACTACACAGCCGTCGGCTCCGGGGCTGAGATGGCGATGGGGGTCCTCGAGGAGTCCTACAGGGAAGCCATGACCATAGAGGAGGCCAAGGAACTCGTCAAACGGGCCATCAAGTCCGCCATAAGCAGGGACGCGATGAGCGGGGACGGCATAGACCTCCTAGTGATAACGAAGGATGGGATAGAGGAAGAATCGATAAAGTTCTGAACGGGTTACCCCACGGGCCGCATAACCCATTTCTGAGGGTCCCATTTACTCAGCGTGATTCAAAAAAGGGAAAGACAGATATCCCTCTAAAGGGAGAATCTACGATTGAGCCGAGGTTAATGGAAATGTCATTCAGGCTGACGGATGAGGAGGCTGCCCTCCTCGTCAAGCTCGCCCGAAGGGCGGTTGAAAGAAAACTTAAGGACGGAACCATAATAAGCCCGCCACGGGAGCTCTCCGAGACGCTGAGAGAGCCGATGGGGGTCTTCGTCACGATAAACTCAGTAAGGCAGGGGAGAAGAACACTCAGAGGATGCATCGGCTTCCCATATCCAACGTATCCCCTGGCGAGGGCCGTCATCGAGGCCGCAGTGGACTCGGCGACGAGGGACCCCCGGTTCCCACCTCTCTCCATAGATGAGCTCAGCCATGTGGTCTTCGAGGTCAGCGTCCTAACCAAGCCTGAGCTGATAAGGGTCTCCTCGCCGAGGGAGTACCCCTCAAGGGTGAGGATTGGGGTGGACGGCCTAATCATCGAGCGGGGATTCAGCAAGGGCCTCCTGCTCCCGCAGGTCCCGGTTGAGTGGGGATGGGACTCAGCGGAGTTCCTCTGCCAATGCTGCATGAAGGCGGGCTTGACCCCTGACTGCTGGATCCTCGAGGGAACCAAGATCTACAGGTTCTCATGCATACTCATAATGGAGCTCGAGCCTGGGGGGAGAATAGTCACGGTTGATCTCCGCGAGGAGGACGGCTTCAAGAAGCTTAAGGAGCTAACTGAGGCCTAACATGGATCGCCAATGGGCTCCTTTAATCTTTTATTCTTCTACGCAGAATAGGAATCCATAAAGGTGAATCTGGGATGGTCCGGTTCTCAGTCTGCATAGAGATGATCTTCCGCGAGCTTCCCTTCCCCGAAAGGATAGACGCTGTCGCGGAGGCCGGGTACCCCGCCTTCGAGTTCTGGGGCTGGAGAAAGAAGAACCTGGATGAGATCCTTGAGAGGAAGAGGAGGAACGGGCTTGACGTCGCCATATTCATCCTCGAGCATGATGGGAGGCTGGTTGACTACTCAACCCGGAATAGGTTCATGGATGGACTGAGGGACTCGATAGAGGCTGCTCACAAGCTTGAATGCCCAACCCTCCTCGTCCTCGTCGGAAGCGAGATCCCCGACGTCCCGAGGAGCAAACAGCACAGAAGCATAGTTAACTGCCTCAGGGAGGCGGCGGGGATAGCTGAAGACGCGAATGTCACATTAGCCGTGGAGCCTCTGAATATCCTGGTTGACCATAAAGGGTATTACCTGTACTCATCTAGGGAGGGATTCGAGATAGTCAGGGAGGTGAACAGCCCAAACGTAAAGCTCCTCTATGATATATATCACCAGCAGATAATGGAGGGGAACCTCATCGACACGATAACGAAGAACATAGATCTCATAGCGCATTTCCACGTCGCCGACGTCCCAGGCAGGCATGAACCCGGAACCGGAGAGATAAACTACCTCAACGTCCTCCGAAGCATCGATGAGGCTGGATATGAAGGCTACGTGGGCTTGGAGTTCAGGCCCCTAACAAGCTCCGAGGATGCCCTGAGAAAAGTCATGAAGCTCTACTCTTCCTCTGGGCGGCCCTCCCGGGAAGCATGATCCTAAAGGACCATCTGAACCGGGGCTTCCGTAAGCTTCTCAGCCTCATCCGCCGTAATCAGGACCGTGTCCTCTATTCTTACGCCTCCAAACTTTGGTATGTATACCCCGGGCTCCACCGTCACAACGTTACCCTCCACAAGAACATCCCTGCTCCTCGGGCTCAAGCGAGGTGGCTCGTGAACGTCAAGCCCGATTCCGTGGCCTAAGCCGTGGACGAAATGCTCGCCGTACCCAGCTCCTGATATGTGCTCCCGCGCCGCACGGTCAACATCCTTAGCCTTTACCCCCGCCCTAGCGGCGTTCACGGCGAGCTCTTGAGCCTTCCTGACGGCCTCGTATATCCTCCTCTGTTTCGGGGACGGATCACCCATGATGAATGTCCTCGTCAGGTCTGAGCAGTAGCCCATGTACTTCGCGCCTATGTCCACCAATACGAAGTCGCCTCTCCTGATCACGCGGTCCCCGCATCCGCCGTGAGGGAAGGCGGAATCCGGCCCGGAGCTCACAATAGTATCGAAGGCAACGCCGTCTGAACCCGTCCTCCTCATCTCATACTCGATCTCCGCGGCGACCATCCGTTCGGTCAGGCCGGCCTCCACAACCTCCATGGCCCTCCTCATCCCCATGCTCGTCAGCTCCGCGGCCCTCCTCATGAGGAGGATCTCCGTTCTGTCCTTTATCTTCCTTAATTCCCATACGAGGCGTCCGGAGTCTCTAAGCTCAGCTCGGCTAATCGAGCTTTTAAGCTTCAGATAAGTCGATGCCTTGAGGGAGTCGAAGCCGAGGCTGCGGACACCCATCTCCTCCAGCCTCTTAACGACCCTCCCGATCGGGTTCTCATCCGCCTCGATGAGCTCAACCTGCGCTCCCTCTACCTTCACCTTGGCGGCCTCGTAATTAACCCCATAAACGAAGAGTATGCTCTCAGCGTCCCGGGTTATCAGGAGCATGGAGCCGCCTGAAAAACCGGTGAAGTAATACATGTTCCTCGGGTCAGTGATTAAGAATCCCTCGAGGCCCTCAGCCCCCATTAGGCTTAGAAGCCTCTCCATCCGACCAGCCATCCCACATAAGCCTCCATGAGAACCAGTATGATCAGTACAGAAGAAGCCGAAGGTTGGTTACCAATGGTTGTAGCTGACGATCTCCCCTATCGGCTTCCTATCAGTGACGGGTCCCTTATCCTCATCTGGGTACCCCAGAGGGGTCATCGCAACTACGCGCGCCTCATCCGGGATACCAAGCGCCCTCTTCACCTCATCCTCCCTGAAAGCCCCAATCCAGCAGGTTCCGAGCCCCAGCTCCCAGGCTTCCAGGACGAGACTCTGCATCGCTATTGCGAGGTCAACCTTCCAGTACTCCTCCCCGTCACGCCTCACCCAAGCCTCACGTGGAAGCGCGCATCCCACGATGATCACTGGGGCGGAGATGAACCATTCCCTGTTGTAGGCCGACCTCAGCCTCTCCTTAACTTTGGGGTCGGTTACGACGATGAATCTCCACGGCTGATTATTGGCCGCGGAGGGGGAGAGCCGAGCGGCCTCCAGGACCCTTGAGAGCTTCTCCTCCTCGACGGGCTTATCCAGGTATCTCCTTATGCTCCTTCTGGTTCTTATGGCCTCGAAAACATCCATCTCTCCAAGCAATCCCCCCCGGCTTTCCAGTATAATATGAGGGGGACCTTCGCTTTAAATGGTACCCCGATCTGGGAAGACTTTAATTCTCATTGATGCATTTAGTGAGATGATGCGGAGCCTCGGTATGGATGTATCTGTAAAATGGGGGATCTTGAAGAAGCTAAGAGGATACTAAGGGATCAGAATCTCTCATTGGTCATCGTAAAGGATGGAGTTCTGCTGCTCTCCCTGGACTCCAGGGGGATAGATGGTCTTCTTCAGGCGATCAGGAGGCTCGGCGGGAGGCTCTCAGGAGCCTCAGTGGCGGATAAGATAGTGGGGAAGGCCGCCGCCCTCCTACTCGCATACTCCAAAATCGCGAGGGCCTACGCCTCTACAATCAGCAGAAGCGGCCTCGCCACTCTCAGTAGATACGGAATCCCCGTTGAGTATGATTCGCTCGTTCCAAAGATCCTAGACAAGGATAGGAGAGGCGTATGTCCATTCGAGAAACTAGCGTCCAACA